>JAJYGU010000411.1 GCA_021784975.1 Planctomycetota bacterium | reverse complement strand
CGCCTTGTCGGTCCCTTTGACCTGGTATCCAAGACTGCTCCTTGGAACCAAGGCTGAACGCGAGGACTGCGAATTGATCGGCGACGGAGAGGGGATTCACTGGCCTGCACTGGACGAGGACATCAGCCTCGAGGGGCTTCTGGCCGGGCGGCGCTCTTGCGAATCCGCCGCATCGTTGGCCAAATGGCTGGCGGAAAGGGAAAGGAAGTCGCAGGGGAAAGGCGGTTAGGCGGTGGTGTTGGCGTCGGGCCCACCAGAAAAACATCCTAAAGACGCTAACAAAATCTCCGCTTGTGCCATTTTCTTGGCAGGAGACGACACGTTGGGCCCGCCGGACGACCAAATCGAACGCCTGCGTGCGGGCGACACGATCGCGTGCGAGCAATTCGTGCGCGAGCATGCACTGGAGCTTTATGGTTGGTTGTACCGGCTGACGGGGCGGCGCGAAGAGGCTGAGGATCTGGCTCAAGAGTCGTTGGCCGCCTTTTGGGAGTCCATCCGGCGGAAGCGGCCTCCGGTGGCGGCGCGGATTTGGCTGTTTTCGATTGCGAGGAACCTTTGGCGAGAGCGCTGCCGGCGCTGCAAGGCCCGCACTGAACCGGAGCACCGGGCGTTGGACACGATCCCGGCGCCAGGGCAACCGGCCTTGGAAGTCATGGAACAGGCGGAGATGGTCCGTGCCTTGGAGGCGGCGGTGGCCGAACTTGGCGCTGAGTTTCGAGAGGTATTCTCGCTTCGTGCGTGGCACGGCTTGGAGTATACGGAGATTGCGGCCATCCAGGGCATCAGCCCGAACCTGGTCCGCTGGCGGTTCTTTCGCGCCCGGAAGCAACTCCGCAGGCGGCTGAGCCGCTGGTTCGACACTTGCGAGAAGAGCCATGAGTGACGAAAAGCGAGCTGACGAGTTTCCGGCGGACGACCTCGACCGTTGGGTGCGCGATCAGTGCCCGCCCGAACCATCGTCGGCTTATTGGGATCGGTGTCTGAAGACGATGCCGCAGCCCGGCGCTGCGAGCATGGCGAAGCCGACCTTTTCGCCGGAACCATGCGCAACGACGTTTGGCCAACCGCCGGGTGAGCGACTTGCCGAGCACGCCAAAGAATTCGCGGCGATCGTCCCGGTGGTCCCCGAGCACACCTTGGAAATGAGGAGACTGAAAATGAAGAGGCGACTGCAAGCCATGGGAGTCGGCGGGGTGTTGGCGGTCACAGTGGCCTTGTTGCTTGTAAGCAGCCTCTGGCTGACGCAAGCCGCAGCCGCACAGAAAGCTACCCAAGCCATGGCGCGCTGTGCTGCATCTTCCGAGCCCACGACGATCCACATCGTCGCAAAGATGCGGACTCAGGCAAATGGCAACTTCGCGTCGATTGACCCCAAGGACGATCTGGTGCGGATCGAGGCGTGGAGACAGTTCCGCGATCAACCGCGATGGCGGCTGGAAGAACCGGGCAGAGTGATCGTAATGGATGGGGCGTCCACGATCGGGTGGATACGACCGAACATCGGCATGAAGATTCCTCGTCCCACCTACGATTGGGGCCCGGTGCTGTCCCTCACGGACGTCCAAGACCTCATCACCCGCGAACTGCGCAATTCGCTTGCCAGAGGGTGGGATATGAATCTGACCCATGAGTCAACGGCCGGCAAAGACGAACTTGTGGTGACTGTGGAAACGAAGGCGGGCCTGCCGGATAACGACTACTTGAAAAACAAGTATCTTGACGGCGCCGATGCACGTCGCGTTTACCGGTTTGACGCCAAGACTCAGAAGTTGGAAGGGATGGAAGCGTACCTCCACGAGCCGGGTGGCGACGTGCTGGTCTTGAGCACCGAGAAGATAGAATACGACAAACCCCTCGACCCGGCGCTTTTTGCGCTCAAGCTTCCCAAAAAGATCGTGTGGACCAAGGAGTTGGAACGACTCCCGGACAACGAAAAGTATGAGAAGATGACACCCGTGGAGGCGGCACGGGCCTTTTTCGAGGCGTGCGCCGCCGAAAACTGGGGAGAAGTCCAAAAGTTCATCACCATGCCGATCACCGAGGATCTCAAACACTACCTCGGGAAAGTGTCCGTCGTCCATCTGGGAAAGCCGTTCCATTCAAAGGGCTATGCGGGCGGCAGAGGCTGGTTCGTCCCTTATGAGATCAAGCTGAAAAGCGGGACGACCGAGAAGTGGAATCTCGCACTGCGCAACGATAAGGCGGTCCACCGGTACGAAGTCGACGGCGGCATCTAACAGTAGACCGGGTGCCCTGGCAAAATAACGGGTGTGAGCTACAATAGATTACCGCAATTGTCTGGTGGAAGTCCGCGGAAAGGTGACCATTGTGCCGGCGGTAGCTGAAATCGGTCCCTACAAGCTGTTCTTCTATTCGGCAGAAGGGAAGGAGCCGCCACACGTGCACATAAGGCGGGGACGTGCAACGGCTAAGTTCTGGCTGAATCCCCTTCGGCTTTCGAGATCCCGGCACATGAGTGACCACGAGTTGGGAACGCTTCGGAACCTCGTGGAGGAAAGACAACAGGAAATCTTGGAGGCGTGGAATGAGCACTTTGCAAATTGAACAAGATATTTTCGCGGACTCGGTCTCCTTTTCGGAAGATTCGCTGACGGTGCGGCTCGACGACGGACGCGCCTTGTCGGTCCCTTTGACCTGGTATCCAAGACTGCTCCTTGGAACCAAGGCTGAACGCGAGGACTGCGAATTGATCGGCGACGGAGAGGGGATTCACTGGCCTGCACTGGACGAGGACATCAGCGTCGAGGGGCTTCTGGCCGGACGGCGCTCTTCCGAATCCGCCG
>JAJYGU010000273.1 GCA_021784975.1 Planctomycetota bacterium | reverse complement strand
GATGACAAGCTGTTGGCGGACCAGGGTGTTGGCATTGGGCAGCGTCAGGCGAGTGGTCCACAGGCCCGCGCAGCCGCAAACCGCGAGCAGCAATGCCAGGAGAAGAGGACGATGCACGTCGGGGTTGTAGCAAATTTGCCGCCGCCACGCCACCCCAGTTTGGGTCGGGCTAGGCGGCTCGGCGGCGGAAGACGCGGTTCGTTGGGCTGAGTAGCGGGACTTGTGCCACGTCGCTACGCGATGTGCCGGACATTCCGCTGCCTAGCCAAGCGAACCGTGTCCGGCCTCCTTCCGCGGCTTCAGATTGGTTGAGCGGCCAGGTCACTCGTTGGGCCGAACCAGCGGCCGGAATTGGGGGACCGCCTGGGCCGCCTTGTGAACTGCGTCGACCGCCTCCTTGTAGAACCGCTGCTGGGCCCGGCACTTGGCGCCCGCCTTCCGCACCCGTTGGTAGGTGCCGTCGCCCAACAGCCGCCAGGCCTTGCTAGTGTCGGCGAAGTACGTCTCCAGGATGCCGATCAATCGCCGCCGATGATTGGGATCGATCACCGGGAAGAGCAACTCCAGCCGTTTGCTCAGATTGCGCTGCATCCAATCCGCGCTGCTGAGATACACCTCCTCGTGGCCGCCGTTGCGGAAGTAAAACACGCGGGCGTGCTCGAGGAAGCGGTCCACGATCGAACGGACCTCGATGTGGTCGGAGACGCCGTCCACCCCCGGCCGCAGACAGCAAATGCCGCGGACATTGAGCCTCACCTGCACCCCTGCCTGGCTGGCCCGGTATAAGGCCCGGCAGATCTCGGGGTCTTGAAGAGAATTGATTTTCGCCATGATCAATCCCGGCCGGTCGGGAGTCGAGGCTTGAATCTCGCGATCGATCAAGTCGATGAATTTCTGCCGCAGGCCGATGGGGGCCACCGCCAGTTTCGACCAGGCGAACGCTTCGGAGCGGCCGGTCAGCAGGTTGAAGAAGGCGGCCACGTCCGAGGCGATTTCCCGGTCGGCGGTCATCAAGCCGATGTCGGAGTAGAGCCGGGCGGTGCGGTCGTTGTAGTTGCCGGTGGCCAGGTGGACGTAGCGATGGATCCGCTGCGACTCGCGCCGCACGATCAGCAAGGCCTTGGCGTGCGTTTTGAAGCCGGCGATGCCGTAGATGACGTGCACCCCGGCGTCTTCCAGCCGCCGCGCCCAGTTGACGTTGCGCCATTCGTCGAAGCGGGCCTTGAGTTCCACCAGGGCGGTGACTTCCTTCCCGTTTTGAGCCGCCCGCGCCAGCCCGCGAATAATCGGCGAATCGCCGCTGGTGCGGTAGAGAGTCTGCTTGATGGCCAGCACCGCGGGGTCGTCGGCCGCCTGCTCGACCAGCTTGACCACCGGATCGAAGCTCTCGTAGGGGTGAAACAGCAGGACGTCGTGCGATTGGACGGCCTCCCACAGGTTGTCGGCGTCGAGCAGATCGCGGGGAACCTGCGGCGGCCAATCGTCGATCTTCAGATGGTCGAAGCCCTTTCGGCCGACGATTTCCATCAGCGCGGCCGCTTCCTGCGGTCCGTCGATCTCATAGACGTCTGGATCGCGGAGCTTGAGCCAGTCGGTCAGCCAGGCCTTGATCCGCGGATCGGGATGGGCCGAGAGGGTGAGCCGGACCGGAGCCCGGCGGCGGCGGGCCAATACCACCTCTTCCATAGCGTGCAGCAAATCGGCGACTTCGTCGTCCACCAGCTCGACGTCGGCGTCACGGGTGATGCGAAAGGCGGCGGTGGCTTGGACCCGGCGGCTGGGAAACAGGGCCGGCAGGTGGGTGGCAATTACGTCTTCCACGCGGGCCAGACAGACTTCCTTTTCGGCCGGGAGGGCCACCATCCGCGGCAACTGGCTGGGCACCGGCACCACCACCACCTCGTCCGCCGGCCCGTCGGGACCGCCGGCCAACAGGCCGGCCACGTGCAATTGCAGCCCGGGCAAGAGAGGCCGGGGCTCCAGCGCCTGCATCGCCAGCGGCGTGAGCAAGGGGAGGATCTCGCGGGCGAAATAGGCCCGCAGAAAGCGTTGCTGCGGCTCGGTGGCCTGTTCCGGCCGCCAGAGAACCAGGCCGTGGTTGGCCAACTGCCCGAATACCTCGCGAATGCCCGCCATCTGCTCCTGGACCATGCGGTGGGTTCGCTCGCTAATGGCCGCGAGTTGTTCGGCGGCGGTCATGCCGGCCGGATCGCGGCGGCGAATCTTGGCCGCCCGGTGGCGCTTCAGCCACGCCACCCGCACCAAAAAGAACTCGTCGAGATTGGAGCCGACGATGGCCAGAAACTTCAAGCGTTCCAGCAGGGGCAGGTCCTCGGAAAGACCTTCCTGCAACACCCGATGGTTGAACTCCAGCCAGCTCAGCTCGCGATTGAGGTACAGATGCGGGGACTTGAGTGGATTGTTGGCCATGCTCACGCCGGCTCCAGCCGGATTTTCATGCCGTAAATGTCTTCAAACAAATCGCCCTTGGTGGCGATCGCTCGCTCTTCCAAGAGCACGTCGCTGGCGCCGCCGAGAGAAACGATGAACTCGTCGCCCTGCCGTTCGAAGCGAACCTCGGGAGTGGTCCGCGAATGGCCGCGGACCAGGGCGTCGGCCACCCGCAGCAGGGCCGCCAGCTTGTTGACCACCACCCGCGCCTCGCGGGGCAGGGCCATGTAGGCCACATGCGAGGAACGGGGGACGCTGCGGCGGTGGTAGCGGGCAATCTGCGACACCAAAGCGATCTCCTGGCGGTTGAGGCCAAAAATCTCGGAGTTGGCAATCAGGTATTCGCTGTGCTTGTGGTGCGCCCGACTGCTCACAAAACTGCCAATTTCGTGCAACAGCCCGGCCACCCGCAGCAACACCCGATGCCGCGGCGACAAGCCGTGATCGACCTGCAGGTAGTCAAACAGACGGACGGCCACATCGGCTACGTTGCGGGCATGGTCCAGATCAACGCGGTATTTTTCGGCCAGCGCGGTGGCCGAGTGGATTATGCCCGCCAGCAGGGTCGTGTCCTCGCGGCCGGTCACTTCGCGGGCCAGCTCCAGCAGCAGGCCGTCGCGCATCGACACGTGCGAAACGATCATCTGCCGAATCTGCGTCTTTTCCAACAACACCTGGTACACCCTCAGGGCCGGATTGAGCGTCTCGGCTTCGGCGAAGGGCAGGCCGTAGCGTTTGGAGAGCTCTTCGGCGGTGTGTTGCTCGCAACGGTCCACCAACTGGTTGAAGGCTTGCTGGTCGATCGTCACCAGATCGGGCGATTCAGTGGGCACGCCGACTTCGCGGGCGGCAAAGCGGGCGTCGCCGCCCACCGCCACAAACGACTGAATTCCTTCCAGCCGCATCGAGCTTTGAGAGGTAGATATCACGTTGGAAATATGATGCCGCAGCATTTCCGCCGACCGCTGCGGGGTCTCCTCGCTGGTGGCAAACACCTCTTGCAAGCGAATTGAACCCAGCCGCAAGCTCTGCGAGGTGGCGATCTCGCCGTCCTGCAAGAGGGTCAACAAGGTGCTGCCGCCGCCCACGTCGGCGATCAGCGTGGTGCGATGGTTGATCCCCAGCAAATCGCGGACCGCCTGCCGCACGGCGGAAACCGTCAAACGGCTCTCCTCCGAGGTGTCGATCACCTCGATGTTCAGCCGGGTGGCCATGAAGACCCGGTCCAGAAAAGTATCCGCGTTGCTGGCCTCGCGGACGGCCGAGGTGGCCACCGCCCGCGTCTTCTCCACGCTGTAGAGGTCCAACAGTTGGCGAAAGTCGCGGAGCACTTGGACGGCGGCCCGCATGCTTTGACCGCCGAGCCGGCCGCGGCGAAAGGTGTCCTGGCCCAGACGGACCGCCCGGTGCAGGCGTTCCAGGACCTCGATGCGGCCCTCGCGATCGACCTCGGCAATCACCATCCGCAAGGCGTTGGCGCCGACGTCGATGGCCCCCACGGCTTTGGCCGCCCCCTTGCCGGCCGTTGAGGTCTTCACGATCTGTTCTGGCTCCATCATGCCCGTTGCCTGGCACCCATTGTTTTCATCAGGAGCCGGCGGTCAAGAGAGGTTTGGGGCGTGGGGGAGGAGCCGCAGGGGAAGCCATGGGTGGAGCGGGCGGGTGCCCGCCGTCTTCGACCGGTGGCGGCTCGCGGCGGGCCTGGCCGGCGCCGTTGCGAAGCTGGCCGGCACGGGGCGGCAGGCTGGCGGTGCCGCCGGACCCGTTGCCGCGGCCGCCGTCGCGATAAACTACTGCCAACATGCCTTCCCAAAACGACTCGCCCTGCAATCGCTGCCAGTATTCCACCAGCTCGCCAAACACCTGGCGACGGCGGTCCTGGCGATCGCGCCGCAGATAATCAATCCCCGCGTTCAGGCGGCCGAACGGCCCGCCATGGCCGAACAAGGTTTCAATCCGCTGCCGTTCCTCGGCGGCAAAACGATCCAAGTTGACCACCCACACATCGCAATCGTGTACCTCGCCCAACTCCGATTGCACCTGCTTGATGGCGTTGAGCGCCTCGTCGAGTTGTCCGCCGTAGAGCGGACGGGCTATTTCCACCGTGTACCGCAGCCGCTTGGCCGCGATTCGCATGGCGTGATGCCCGTCCTGGTCACTGGGGTCGGCGAGGCTCGACTGGTGTTGACGGAGTTCCGCCCAGCGTCGCACGATATGCCGCTCGAAGCCTTGGCAGGCGGCCGGCGCCGGCTGGCCCGCCGCCGACTCCCCGGCCGATAGCATCTTCTTGGTGGCCCGCCGCATTTCTCGCAGCACACCCGCGCTCTTCAGGCGTTCCAAGGCGCGAACCACCCGCCGCTGCAAACGCTCGCGGCGGCGTTCTACGCCCACCAACAGCCGGGCAATGGCCGGAAAGCAAGTCTTGCTAGTGGCGCCGGCTAGCACGCCGCACAGGTAGTCGATCTGCACGTCGCAGTCCCGGGCCTCGCCCAGCTCGCGGGTGACCCGCCGCAGCGCCTTCCGCCACCGTCTTGCCCGTCGGGCAGGAAAGCAGTCGTCGAAAATCCGCAGGCCGGCACGCAGCCGCCGCGTCGCCACTCGTGCCCGGTGCACGAATTCGATGTCCTCGGCCGCGCATACGCCGGCGAATTGATCGGCCAGTTGCTTGACCTGCCGACGAATGTACTGCGCCGCCAACAGTTCGTAACCTGGATCGATGCGGGGGCTCATATCGGACACCATTATATTGTACACTGCCCTCTTCGGCCACTGGCAGGATGTGCCGGTTGGGGGCTTTGCATTGTTAAGACAGATTGCGCCGGGACAAACAGAATGCGACCTGCGCAGGCTCTCGCCCCCACCCTTGACACCAGCAAGCAGAATTGGTCTTCTAGGCGCCAGAGTCGGTGGGCATTGGCCACCAGGTGGCTTAGGACCCCTCACGTGGTTGGCTCGCAAACCATTGCCCCAGATTATTCACGGAACCGCGGAGGACGCAAAGGAATAGGGCGGAAGTCGGAGGGTGGAAGGAAGGCGACCAGGCTTCGTTTTTACATTCTGCATCTTTCATTTTGCCTTCGTCCCTCTGCGTCCCTCTGCGTCCTCTGCGGCGAATAATCCGGGTTGACAGTTGCTCGTGAACGACCAGGAGAACGAATGATGAAGAAGGAAGAGGTTCTTGCCAAGGTGGCCGCCGGGGAACTCTCGGTGGAAGAGGCCACCAAGCTGCTCGCGGAATCCGAGGAGCCGCGCCGTGGTTCACTCTACTGCAAAATCAGTCCCAAGGGCGGGCTGAGCGTCTACGGACTGCAACGCATGCCGGTGACGCTCTACGTAGAGCAATGGGACCGCTTGTTGAACTTCACCGACGAGATCCGCCGCTTCATGGCCGAGCACGACGCCGAATTGAAGCGCAAGCAGCGTTAGCCACCGTCATCGCCGGGGACTGGCTCTGTTTTCGCCGCCCTCGACGTACCGCCACCAAGAACCGCCGTCGGCGAAAACGGTGCCTGTCCCCCTTCGTCCGCTTACCGCCAGTTGACGAACCAGTACGAATAGTCGTCCAAGAGCTCGCGGTTGGGATTCTCTTCGCGGACGCCCAATTCACTCAACGGGACGTGCAACGCCTGCCGGGTGCTTTCGATCTTGCAATACAGTCCGTGGAGCCGGCTTTGCCGAATCTCCTTGGGATCGGTGAGCTCCAGCACGCGGACGTAATGGATCAGTTGCCGCATCTCGCCGCCGTTCTGGCAATACATGGCCTCGAAGGGCAAGGAGAGTTGCTCGCCCAGGTAGGCGTGGTATCGCTCCAACGTGTGCTCGCTGACCTTGGGAAGCGGGGCGTCCGTGGCAAGTTCAAACACTTGACGGATGCGTGCCTCCTGCCTTGGGAAGCGGCGATGGTGATGGGCCTCCCCAGGTTTGTCTGTCGCCGGCTTCGGATTGGGTCGAGGCTGGTTGACCTTCGACATGGAGGCCTCCTAGCGGTGCCACGGTTGGCACAACCACACAGCCGTATTGTGAGCCGCCGGTGAACAAATTGCAAGAGCCGGCCAAACTTTTTTGCGACCACCCGCCAGCCTACCCCTTGGCCGACCACTGCCCGGCGTCCTTCGGAAACATCGGCGTGTAACGAGTGCTCCAGCGGGGCTCAGCCGAGAAATTCGGCACCACCGCCGCCCATCGGGCGTAATGGGCCGTCCCTTTGTGGGCCTTCATGCCCGCCTCGTCGCGATAAACCTCGTAGAGCAGGAATTGAGTCCGGTCGTCGGCCTGTTCGAGAACGTCGAAACGCAGATTGCCCGGCTCTTGCAGCGTCTGACGGGCATTTTCCAAGGTGACCGCCAGGAAGGCGTCGCGATGTTCCGGCTTGATGTGGACGTGTACACAAACGACAAACATACGGTCCCCCTTTGGTCACAGGCCGGGGACTGGCTCATTTTTTGGCCCGTCGAGGGCCGAAAAATGTGCCTGTCCCCTTACGGCTCAGCTTGCCTCCACAATGGCCGCCGCCAGCGCCGGCAAGGTGGCTTCCCTCGCCTCGGCGGCGGGGGCATAACCCAACTCTCGCAGCACGCCGGAAGTCAGCGGGCTGATGCTGGCCAGCTTGCTCCGGCTCAACGCGCCGTCGAACAGCCGCACCAGCGACCGTGCGATGGCCGAGCTGGTTACGGTGATCCAGTCGATTTGCGATCCGGCCAGCATTTGGGCGAACCGGGCATCGGGCACCTCCACATCCACGCTGGCATAAACCACGATCTGCTCGACTTTGGCCCCGGCCGCGGCCAGTTGTTCTGCCAGCACCTCTCGTCCGCGGCTCGCCCGGGCCAGCAGGAATCGCCGCCCTTGGGCGCCACGGCAGAGCGATTCGGCCAGTGCCTCCGCCTGAAACTGCTGGGGCACCAGGTCGGCACGCAGGTGATACTGCGCCAACTGGTCGGCGGTCCCAGGTCCAATGGCAGCCAATTTTACCCTGGACGGAATCAACGAAGAGAGCGGTTGCTTCTTCGGTTCCTCCGCAGCCGCCTCCTGCGAGCCCCCCGCCGCTACTCCACGGACCCTCCTCAACCGCTCCAGCAAATAGCGCACCCCGTTGCCGCTGGAAAACACCAGCCAGTCGAAGCTGTCGAGGCGGGCCAGGGCGGCGTCCACCGGGCCCCAGCCGGCCGGCTCGGTAATGCGGATGGCCGGCTGGACCAGCACCTCGGCCCCCAGCCGCCGTAGTTGCTCGGCCAGCGGATCGCAAGGCCCCTCGGGCCGAGTCACCATCACCCGCACGCCGAGCAACGGTGGCTCACCTTTTTCGCGCGTCATTGGTCTCCGCTCCAACCGTCCGTCCAGCAGACACATTTGATTGTAGGAGGTCGCCGACGGCCTGACGAGCGGGGGAGCGGGTCAATGGGGGAGGGCGGAAGGGGGAAGGCAAAACTCCCTTTAGCCGCGCTCCGAAAGGAAGCGAGAGGCCGAGGGCGGACGGGGGTGGCCTGAGGAGCAGGACAGGGTTCGTCAGGGTGCGAAGCGGGATTTGCACGCGTCGTGGAGCGACTGCGTGATGGTAGCCGTGGGTTTCAACCCACGGTCTGGGTAACGCGGCAGTTTTCCGGCGTCGCGTAGCGACGCTTGAGAAGGCCGAGACACTCGGTCGCCGCTCTACGATGATTATCTCGTGCCGCGATCCCCACGGCGGGTTGAGAATTGCAAGTGTTTCGTGCGCGACCCACACTGGGGCTAGCCCGATTCATCGGGCTTCTCCGCCGAAGACGGTCTTCGGCCCGGCGTCTTACGCCAAGTCAGAGAACCGACGTGCGGGCTTCCTTGTCGGTCCGGTTCACCGGATTCCTGCCATCGGCGTAGCAAGGAGCCGCGTAAACGCGGTTGACATGGCCGTGACGACACACTTAACAAAGCAGGCTGTATCCGCTGAAACCCGGCGTCAACGCCGGCCCGAACACCGGCTGCGCCAAAAAAGGGGCGTGAACGCCCCTGAGCCACACAGCCGTGAAAGCTGGCCCGCGCACCACGAGTAGCGGCCGAAACGCGACTACGGGATGGCATCATTCAGCGTCCCGCCGCTGAAGTTGGTGATGTCGTCGTAGGCGTTGGTATTGGGCGGGGTAACCGTGGTGTTCCTATAGTTCTCGCCGGTCGGGAACATCAACACATTGCCGGTGAGGCCGCTAGGGAGCGCCGGAATCGGCGGAGGCGGAGTTGTGGTGCCGGGTGTGCCGAGAATGCCGTAGGTCAGGTCCATCCCGGAACTGAAAATCTGGATCGACTGCGGATTGACCCAACTAAGGCTGGTGAAGTTCCCCGCCGTATCCTTGCTCGACAATCGCGTGTCAATCGCAGGGAAAACAAGGTTGCAAGACTTCGGCGCGGTTGCCGACCCATCTTGGAAATAGGTGCTGCTATTTGATCGAAAGTAGACTATTGGACTCGTCGGATTGTTGCTGCTGTCATAGGCCCTGCTCGGCCAAACGGCCAAGCCTTGCGGCCCTCCGACACCTGGATTGTTGTAGAAGTAGAGGCAGTTCAGGTTGAAGTCGTAGAAGGGCTGAATTCGGCTTGTGCTGTTGTCGAACGGGTTAAGTGGATTAGCGCTGAATCCGTTGAATCCCGTGATTGGGGTCGCCGTAGAGGTCGGGTACGTGCCATTCTTCCACAGAGGTTGGCCGCCAAGCCAGAACGTCAAGGCGCTCACCGGAGAAAGCACGTTGCCGTTCGCAGTGATGTCGAGCCCCCACCCATTCTTGAGATCAGCCACGAAGCCAGGCCAGCCGGTTGACGCTCCGCCCGTGGAGACACCCGGCACGTAGCGCGGAAACACCTTTGCCAGGTGTCGCAAGACCGCCTTCTCTCCATAGGTAGAGGTGCCATCGCTGGGATCGGGGTAGGTGGGAAGATACGGACTCGCCGTGAAATCTGGCGGGTATTCGCCGAACTTGGATTTGTAATTTTCGCAAGCCGCCTCCAATTGCTTCACATCGGTCACGATCGAGGCGATGATTGCCCGCCGCCGGGCGGACATGACCGCCGAGGTGATCAGCCCCGAGAGGATGCCGATGATGATGATCACCACCAGCAATTCGATCAGGGTGAAGCCGTTGACGCGCGTAAAGGGGACAGGTCCATGTTTTCGGCCTGCGTTCTGTCGGCGAGCTGCGTCTATCGGCCGAAAAATGGACCAGTCCCCGCGTCGTCCGCGGGCATGAAAGGCTCGGATCGCAGGGTCGTTCACAACCCTTTCCGCGCCAGCGGTATTCGGCCCGACGTTTACGTCGGGTCGGCCGGCGACCGCGTGCTTGGTTTCGCGGTCAACCCGGTTTACCGGCTTCCTCTGGTTTCGCCCACCAGGAGCCACCTGAACGTGGCTGACATGTGTGATCGTAAGGGCATACCGGGCTCGCCCCCAATCGCCCGCCGTTAACGGCGAGCCGATTACCGCCTTCGGCGGAAAGCCCGATGAATCGGGCTGAACTTTGGAGCCTGCTAGGACAAGCGTCTGCATGTGGCTGGTCTTTCCGCAGAAGCGGGGAGCCGCTGCTTATTTGGGCGAGAATACGCCTTCGGTCGGCACCGCCGCGGCCGACCAACGCGGACCGGTCCCCTGTTTACGAACGTCCTTGTTTGGGTGGCCTTTCGACCACCCTTGCCCTACCCGTCACAATATCAGAACCCGCCGAAAAGAGCAATGCCCGCGTTCCAAAGGGGAATGCCTCGGGTGCGGGGCACGGTTCGCTAGGCTGAGGATCGCGCTGTGCGGCACATCGCGTAGCGATGGGGCGAGGGTAGCCGTGGGTTTCAACCCACGGATTGTATGGTACACGAGTCTCCTGCGTCGCGTAGCGACGATTGAAGAGCCCTCGCGGGATGTTCAGCCGTCGCTATGCGACGCGGGGACATTTCCACACCACCTAAACCGTGGGTTGAAACCCACGGCTACCATCGACCGTCGCTCCGCGACGTAGCGCAAGCGGGCTGGCCCCGTTTTCCCACGGTGATTGTCGATGAAAGCCGCTTCTTCTTTGCGTCTTTGCGGCTTTGCGTGGAATTGATCGGCGGCCCGAGTCATTTCCCGTAAAACCCGGCGATCGAGGCCACCACATACTCGGCCTGTTCATCCGAGAGTTCCGGGTAGATCGACAGGGCCAAGGTCCCTCGGGCGGCGGCCTCGCTGTGCGGCAGATCTCCCTCGCGGAGGCCGAGGTAGGCGAAGCACTCTTGCAGGTGCAGCGGCACCGGGTAGTACACCTCGTTGCCGATCTTCAACTGCTTCAAATGGGCCTGAAGCTCGTCACGGCGGACTGCGCGGATGACAAACTGGTTGTAAATGTGGCGGTTGCCCGGCACTTCGTAGGGAAGTTGCACCGAGCCGTCCTCACCCAGGCCGGCGGCGGCGAACAGCCGGCGATAGCGGGCGGCGTTGGCCTGGCGGCCGGCCGTCCAGCGGTCGAGGTAGCGGAGCTTGACCGAGACAATGGCCGCCTGGATCGCATCGAAGCGGAAATTGCCGCCGATCATGGGATGGTAATACTTGGGCTTCGAGCCGTGGACCCGCAGCACGCGGAGCCGCTCGGCCAGATCGGCGTCGTTGGTGGTCACTAGGCCGCCATCGCCGGCGGCCCCCAGGTTCTTCGAGGGGAAGAAGCTGAAGCAGCCGTAACGGCCGATCGAGCCTGCCCGGCGGCCCTTATATTCTGCCCCAATTGCCTGGGCGGCGTCCTCGATCACCGGAATGCCACGGCGGCCGGCAATCTCCATGATCGGCTCCATCTCGGCGCACTGGCCGTAGAGATGGACCGGCATGATGGCCTTGGTCCGCGGACTGATTTTGGCCTCGATTTGGGCGGGGTCGATGTTGAAGGTTTGGGGGTCGATATCGACGAAGACTGGTTTGGCGCCCGCGCGGGCAATCGAGCCGGCGGTGGCGAAGAACGTGTAGGGGGTGGTGATCACTTCGTCGCCTGGACCGATGCCCTCGGCCATGAGGCTGATCAACAAGGCATCACTGCCGGACGAGACGGTGACCGCGTGGACACAGCCACAGTAAACCGCCAGCTTCTCCTCGCACTCAGTGACAGCCGGGCCAAGAATGCACTGCTGGCTCTCTAAGACGGCGTCTACGGCCGCGCGAATCTCGTCGCGGATGGTGGCATACTGGGCCCTCAAATCGAGGAGCGGCACGGTGACAGCTTTGCAGGCTTGCGTGGCGGAAGACATGGCGATGGTCGATCCTCCGTGAATGTGGGCGCAGAGGCAAATGGGGACCTCCGCGAACGCAGACCCAAGTGTACCGATAACCGAGGTATCTCAAAAGAGATGAATTCCTGGTCACACGGTGGCCTTGGCGCCGCGCTTAATGACGATTCCGGACGGGCTCAAATCCGGTGCATCGCCATTCCCGCTTTCCGGGGTGTGGAATTCCGGTACCATCTCGCGAAGCTTTCGGCGGAGAACGTCTTCCGGCCCGTCCAGGAGCAGGCCCAGTTGGCGGACGGCCGCCTGCACTTCCACCAACTCATAGGGCCGATGATAGGCGGCTCGAATCTTGGCATGCGAGGTGGGCAGGGTCTCCTCCTCGTCGAGATAGAGTTCCTCGTGGAGTTTTTCACCACGCCGCACGCCGGTGACGAGGATTTCGATGGCGTGCGGGGGCAGGCCGGAGAGCCGGATCAAGTCCTGAGCGAGGTCCATGATTCTCACCGGCTCGCCCATTTCGAGGGTGAAGATTTCTCCGCCCCGACCCATGGTGGCCGCCTGGAGCACCAGTTGCGAGGCCTCGGGAATGGTCATGAAAAATCGCGTCATTCGCGGATCGGTGATGGTGATCGGGCCGCCGCGGCGAATTTGCTCCTGGAAGATCGGCACCACACTGCCCGCGGAGCCCAGCACGTTGCCGAAGCGGACGACGGTGAAGCGTGTAACCGATTCCTGCGACAAGGAGTAGACGTAGCGTTCGGCGATTTGCTTGGTGGCCCCCATGACGCTGGACGGCCGCACTGCTTTGTCGGTGGAGATCAGCACGAAGCGGAACGCGCCGTAGCGATGGGCCAGATCGGCCACGCACTTGGTGCCGAAGACGTTGTTCCGCACCGCCTCGCTGACGTTGCTCTCCATGAGCGGCACATGCTTATGAGCAGCGGCGTGGAACACCACCTCCGGCCGATAGCTTTCGAACACCCGCGCCATGCGGGTCGGGTTGGCCACGTCGGCGATGCAGGCGTGCAGTTCGGCCTGCGGGTAACGGCGGCGGAGATCCCGTTCGATGTGAAAGATGCGATTCTCGCCGCGGCCGACCAGAATCAGGCAGGCGGGGTCGAAGCGTAGGATCTGACGGCAGATTTCCGAGCCGATGCTGCCCCCCCCGCCGGTGACCATGACCCGTTTGCCGGTGAGTAGCTTGCCGATGTGGTCGCAATCGAGGGTCACCGGATCACGGCTCAACAGATCGTTGATTTCGATGTCCCGGATCGGGATTCGTCCGTTGCCGCCAAACCGGTCTTCCAAGGGACGAATGATTTTCAGCCGAAGGGCGGATTCTTCGCAGGCCCGCATGAGTTTGCGGAGCCGCTGCCCGGTCAAGGTGCCGGCCACCACCAGCACGTCGCTGGCCTGCACGGCGGCGGCTATTTGGGCCACGTGGTCGAGGTCGCCCAGGATCGGGATCTGGCCCAACCGGCCGCCCTGGGACGACTTCTCGATGGCCAACAGGCCCCGGATCCGGTAGGGCATGGGCCCGGACGACTGAATCTGGTGGGCCAGGATGCCGCTCGACAGATCGGTGCCCACCAGCACTGCCCAGCGGCAATCCTTGCCGTTGACGACCGGCCAGGTCATTTCGCGAAGCATCCGCCAACCAGCCCGCGCCACGCCTAAGATGACGACCAGCAGAATCCAATCGAGCATGAGAACCAGCCGCGGAACGTCGTAGAACGCCCGGAGGAAGAAGGGGGTGGCCGCCAAGATCAGCAGGGCCGCCAACGAGGCCCGCAGAAGCGCGATCAGATCGGCAAAGGTGACGTACCGCCACCAGCCCTGCAATTGGCCGAGGAAAAAGAAGACCAACAATTGAACGCCAATCACCCATGCCAGACTTGCCCAAAACAGGCTTGCCACCTTGGCCGGCATGGCAAAATCGAAACGGAAGCCATAGGCCAGCCAATAGGCCGCGGCGAACACCAGGGCGTGGACTGCCGCCATGAGCCATGTTTGGGGCC
>JAJYGU010000417.1 GCA_021784975.1 Planctomycetota bacterium | reverse complement strand
GATGATGTCCTCGACGGCTGCGCCGCCGATTGGGATTGCCCCACGAGACCGACGCTTTAAGACCCGCTCATGTTAGCCGATCGCGGGGCGCCAGGGCAACAGCAGAGTGAAGGCGGTGGTGGGCCGTGGGCCAAGGATCACGTCCGGCGACGTTGCGTACCTTGTCGGCGTTGTTTTCGACGGACTGAAGGGCTGGCGCCGGTTTGCGGGACGGATTGATTGGCACGCTTTCCTGGCTTTCGGCTCGCGTCCACAAACTGATTGCCCCGCCGTTGAATCAGCAGCAAGGGCAGGAGAATCTCTCGCCAATCCTCCAGAGCTCCATGGACTCCCTCGATCTCAAGACCGTCGTCGGCGTAGAAGATCTCCAGGCGTTCATCGCAACAGCCGCAGCGGAGGAGGTAGCTGGAACATTTCTTGCCCGTGCCCTGGCGATGCCGGATTCGAATTTCTGGCTGTCCGAATCGCGTGGTGTCGTAAACTCGGTTGCAACGTGTGAGAATCTTCATTTGTGAGGAACCTCCAATGTCTCTGCGCCTGCGGCACCCCGATAGCCGGAGCTATGGACGCCACCCGGCGGTATCTTGGGCGTCTTTCGGCCTGGGCGTCAGTGCGTTCCTGTTACTGCGAGGAGCCACCATTCGTCGCGATTTCCGGTTCACATCGTCAGACTCAATTGGACTCGAATTGCCTCCTCGACCGCTCTCACGTCTGGCTGCGAAAGTCGCCCAAGACGGTTGTCCAGACGGTTCTTACTGACGGTGGTTAGTTGATCCGCCATCGCCTTGTGTGGTTTGCCTCGCACGAGGACGCGGGCTTCACTCGGGTACAGCCGGTCGACGTTGGTCGTCAACGGAACCACCTGTACACGGTTCAAGTGCTTGTTGGCAGCGTCGTTGCTGACAATCACTGCCGGTCGCTGCTTGCGCATTTCGCCGCCGACGGCGGGTTCGAAGTTCACCCACCAGACCTCACCGCGTCTCATCGGCAACGTCCCCGACGGTGGCCTCGGACCACTCCAGAGCCTCCGCTTCGCGCGCCTCGTCTCGGGCCATCTCGCGGTAAGCCATTTCCAGATCTTTACCGATCACGTGGGGTCGCACGAGCCCCTCAATGAACTGACTGATGCGCCGCCGGCCTACGAGCGTGTGCAGCCCACGGTAAACCCGCTCGTCCAAGGTGATGGTTAGTTTCTTGTGCATGGTCGCCCGCAATACGTATCATTATACGTATATTAGCCTGCTCTGCACGGAGAGGCAAGCCTGGAGTGAGCCGGAATCTGGACGGTCAGGCGGGGTCGCTTGACGTGGTTGGGAAGAGAGACCACCATAATGTGCGTATCGTTCAAGAAGGATTGCCCGCATAGCGTGATTATCGGGGAGGTAGGACGCAATGCGTCTTGCGAATGGCGCGGACGCTTCCGGTGCCTGCGGCACCCCGATAGCCGGAGCTATGGGGGCCACCCCGCGGCCAGTTCCTTGCCGCGTCACTCGTCGCGGCTGACCAACGATCCCCATGCCCGTTGAAAAGCCACAGCTTGTCGCCCACTTTGCCGCCCGCTTCGCCGCGGCTCCGAAGTGGGTCGTGCACGCGCCGGGTCGGGTCAATCTGATCGGCGAGCACACCGACTATAACGGCGGCTTTGTGCTGCCGCTGGCCATCGATCGGGCAATATGGATCGCCTTGCGGCCACGGGCCGACCGGCGGGTGGTCGTTCATTCCATCGACTTCGATCAGTCGGGCGAGTTCTCTTTGGATGCGTTAGTCCACGACGGCAACGGCTGGATCGAGTATCTCAAGGGGACGGCCTGGAGCCTGCAAGAAGCTGGATACCGGTTGACCGGCTGGGAAGGGGTGTTGGCGGGCGATGTGCCTTTGGGGGCCGGTTTGTCGTCGTCGGCCGCCTTGGAGATGGCCGCTGCCCGTGCGTTCGCCGCTGTGAGCGATCTCCCCTGGGATGTGGTCGCCATGGCCAAGCATGGGCAACGGGCGGAAAATCAGTGGGTCGGGGTGAATTGCGGCATCATGGATCAGTTGATCTCGGCCGCCGGCCGCGCCGATCACGCCTTGCTGATCGACTGCCGGTCGCTCAAAAAGGAGGCGGTGCCCTTTCCGCCCGGCGTGGCGGCGGTGGTGCTCGACACCGCGACTCGCCGCGGGCTGGTCGATTCGGCCTACAACGAGCGACGCGCCCAGTGCGAAGCCGCTGCCAGGTTCTTCGGCGTGCCCGCCCTGCGCGACGTGGGTCTGGAGGAGTTTGCCCGGTCGGCGGATGGTTTGGACGACGCGACCCGCCGCCGGGCTTTGCACGTGATCACCGAGAACGACCGTACGCTGCGGGCCGCCGAGGCCATGCGCCGCCATGATGTCCAAGAGCTCGGCCGGCTGATGAACGAAAGCCATCGGAGTCTGCGGGACGATTTTGAGGTCTCGAGCGAGGCGCTCGATGCAATGGTGGAATGCGCCCGGTTGCACGCCGGGTGCTACGGGGCGCGGATGACCGGGGCGGGCTTCGGCGGCTGCGCGATCGCCTTGGTGCGCAGCGAGGCCGCCGACGATTTCGTCCGCGGCGCGGCGTCCACCTACCAACAACGCATCGGCTTGATGCCGGCCGTCTACGTCTGCCGGGCGGCCGAAGGGGCGGGAGTGGCCTAGAGGCAGGGATCAGTCAGAGGTCAGAGGTTCGTGGGACGTGGGGCGTGAACAGCCACCGCTTTGAAGCTAGCATTTCGTGTTTGCCGGGGCATTACGTTGAGCAATAAGTCGTTGAGTGGAAACATGCTTCTCACGAAGACCGCCAGTGCGTTTTGGTGGGGGAAA
>JAJYGU010000367.1 GCA_021784975.1 Planctomycetota bacterium | reverse complement strand
CCACCTGATCGATATAGACGCCGTGTACGCCACCCTGATTCATGAGCCGCAGCACGATCTGGCGGATAGTCTTCTGCCAAAGCTCGGTCGACGGACACATGACTGCCAACCGCACGCGGCTGCCGTCGCGCTCCTTACTGCCGTACCTTTCGATAAACGGCTTGCCGGCCTCGTGCTTAGTGGCCGCCGGCAGGGCCAGACGGGTAAACTCGAAGTCTTCCAAGCCCTTGTCGCGGGTATCCCACAGGCGGCCGTTGATATAGGGCATGACATGGACCTTGCCGGTCTGCAGCCGGTGGACGGCTTCGGCGAATCCGGCGACGGCCGGAAAATAATGGGGATAATCGTTGTCGAAGGGAATCTGATGCCACTTGTACCAATGGACGCCGGACGGCGTCCCCACCGCCTTGACGAAGGCCTCCACCGCCGGAACCACGGTGGCGGGGGCGCCGTGGGCCAGGATCCACATCGGTAATTCCCGCATCCAGCGGGGCGTGTCGGCCCGGCCGTCGGCCGTCAACTTCGGGAACCAGCGGGCCTTGGCCCGCACCCAGCCGCGATAGATCATGGCGGCGTCGAACCAATCGCCATGCAGCACCTGCCAGACCGCCTGGCCGGGGGAATCGAAGCCGTTGCCGCCGGTGTCCATATTCTCCGCCGGCAGGTCGAAGCAGAGCCGAATCGATTGGTCCTCCGCGCGGCCGACAGCACGGAGCTCCTTGGTACCGCCGAAGGGATCGTGCAGGCCGAAATAGAGCCCGGTACCCTGCTCCTGATCGTAGGCCGCCATGAATTGCATGGTGGTCCAGCCCGACGGGTAGGTCCCCGAGTAGATGTTCTCGGTGGACCAGGGACCTCGCTTCAGCCCTCCCGGCCCGCGGGGGAAGAGCAAAGTCGCATTTTTGCCGCTCATGTCGAGGGCGATTTGCGGGAATACTACCCGACGGATGCACCAGTGCTTATCGAGGCATTCAGCGCGCAGCGTCCAGCGGATAGCGCCCGCCGAAGCATCGGGCGACGCCACCGCAACGACTCGCAACTCGCCTAGTCGTGGGTTGCTGGGCGATTGCCAAACGATCTCGACGTGGTTGGCGGTGCCGGCCGGAGTCGCGCGGACTTGCCGCCAACCGGCGTCCGCCCGAAGCGTCAGTCGCTCTTTGCTGCCCGCACCGCGAAGCGCGATCTCGAACAGGGGCGCCGACGTCTTGGACAGAAGCTGGCGGTGCCTGGCCCGGTCGAACAGACTCAGCACGCGGACACCGTCGTTGGTGCGGTCGAGAATTGCCCCCAACTCGCCCGCGGAGAGCACAACCCAATTCGCCGGGCGCTTTTCGGCGGGAAGCCGAAAGGCCGACTCCTGGCGGACCGCCGCCTCGGCCGCATTCGTGGAAATAGCATCCTCGGCCAAGACCCCGCCTGACAGCTAATACAAATCACCAGCAATGTCGAGATCATCGTGTAACGCGCCATGAGTTGGTTCCCGCGAAATAGCGGCTCCTCCAGGGCGGATTGTCGGCCTTCCCGCGCGAAATGTCAACCGCCGTGCCCACTCATGCTCGGCGTGACGTTTTCCTCACGCGGAACGTGAGGAGTACATGCTTCACACCGAATGTAAGGCATTGCATGGCAAAAAGCATGGCCTATGTTTGATTGGGGAGCGGGGCGGACGACAACGCCCCACGTCCCTGTGTTTCGAGGCAAACCATGCTGCAAACCCTCCCCAGCGGCCCCGGCCGTCGCGCCGCCCGACGCCACGGCGCCGAGTGGTTCTCGGTGCTCGGCGTGGGGATCCTTAACGCGAGCCGCCGGCGGGCCATCGCCTGGCTGAACGACACAATTCGCCACCGCGACGATCGGCCGGCCAGCGTCTTTTTCGTCAACACCCATACGCTGAATCTGGCTGCCGGCGATCCGGCCTATCGCCAGGTGCTCAATGCGGCTGATTTTGTCTTCGGCGACGGGACCGGTGTCCGCTGGGCCGCCCGGCTCCAGGGTATCCATCTGGCCGACAATCTCAACGGCACCGATTTCGTCCCGGAGCTATTTCGCACGACCGCCGGCCGCGGCTACTCCTATTTTCTGCTGGGCGGCGAGCAACGAACGGCCACCGTGGCCGCCGACTACGCCGAAGCCGCCTTCCCCGGCTGGAGACTGTTGGGCTGCCATCACGGCTACCTGACGGATGACTCGATCACCGCGGCGGTCCTTGCCGAGATCAACGCGCTGCGCCCGGATGTCTTGCTGATAGGCATGGGCAACCCGCTTCAAGAGCAGTGGATCCATCGGCACAGCGATCAGTTGGAGACGGCCCTCTGCTTGGGAGTCGGCGGCCTGTTTGATTTTTGGGCCGGCAATGTCCGCCGCGCCCCGCGGTGGCTGCGGACCCTCGGCCACGAATGGCTCTGGCGTTTGTACCAGCAGCCGAGACTCAAGGCCCGCCGCTACCTGATCGGCAATCCGCTCTTCCTCGCGCGGGTGCTGCGGGAGCGCATGGCTCGGTAGACGCGGTATCTACGGAACCACAGATGGACACGGATAAACGCAGCTGATCGGTGTTCATCCGTGTCCATCTGTGGTTCCATCACTGCCGGCTCAAACGATCTGCCCAATAAAGCGGCTCGGGCAGGCGGCGGCCGGTTAACAGCCGCCGCACCAGCCGCTGGCAGAACGCCAAGTCCACTCGATGGCCGGGCGAGACGAAGATCGGCCGCTGGCTGCCAGCCGTGGGACGCAAGGCTACCCCGATCGTCTGCCCCTCATGGACCACCGGCCGCGACTCGCCGGGCAGCATGTTCCGAATATCGACCTGCCCACAAAGGAGCTTCTTGGTCACAATATCG
>JAJYGU010000279.1 GCA_021784975.1 Planctomycetota bacterium | reverse complement strand
CAAGACTGATGACACAGCTTACGAAAACGGCTCGTCGCATCACGGAGTTCCTTTGTAATGACGGTGGCTAACAAATCGTCCGCCTTCCATCATATACGGCGCTCTGGGCAATCGGTATGGTCGCCGAGTTATTTTTCTGGGAGAGGCTCGTGGCTCCAAAGTGGGGGTCGCCTGCCTCCAGCGGCCGCTGTACCTACTCGGAAACGCGATCTGCTTGATAACGAGGCTCAGGTGTCATTTTCGCGGTGAAGTGGCTCCGTCCGGCGGGGTTGGCTGAAAGCCGGGGCTACCTGCTTCGTGCCTTCGGCCTCTCGGTTCGCCTCCCACTTCCCCCCTTTTCCTTCCCTCTTCATAATGATGGGGATTTTTCCGGCATCTGAATCAACACGCCTTCCAAGGAGTATCTACTGTGGCGATTGGCTTTGGCATTATCGGCTGCGGTATGATTGCGAACTTCCACGCTCGGGCGATCACCGACGTCCGCGGCGCCAAGCTGACGGCCTGCTATGACCAGGTCCCCGCGGCGGCCGACAAGCTGGCCGAAACCACCGGCTGCAAGGCTTATCACAACCTCGACGCCCTGCTGGCCGATCCGGCGGTGCAAGTGGTGACCATCGGCACCCCGAGCGGCGCTCACATGAAGCCGGCCGTGGCCGCTGCCCGGGCAGGCAAGCACGTCATCGTCGAAAAGCCCTTGGAAATCACCCTGCGACGCTGCGATCAGATCATCGAGGAATGTCGGAAGACGGGCGTGGTGCTATCGACGGTCTTTCCTTCGCGATTCCACGATTCGGCCGTCGAAATGAAGCGGGCCGTCGAGCAGGGCCGTTTCGGGCGGCTCACCCTCGGCGACGCCATCGTCAAATGGTATCGCTCGCAGGCCTACTACGATAGTGGCGCTTGGCGCGGCACCTGGGAGCTCGACGGCGGCGGGGCGCTGATGAACCAGGCCATCCATTCGGTCGACCTGTTGGCCTGGCTGATGGGCCCGGTGGTCGAGGTCCGTGCCCAGGCGGGACTGCTGAGCCACGAGCGGATCGCCGTAGAAGACGTGGTGGTCGCCACGGTGGCCTTCGCCAACGGGGCGATGGGGGTCATCGAAGCCACCACCGCCGCCTATCCGGGCTATCTGAAACGCATCGAAATCCACGGCAGCGAAGGCTCGGCGGTGATGGAGGAAGAGGACGTCGTCAAATGGGACTTCGCCAAGCCGGCCCGGCGCGACGCCGAAGTCCGCCGTAAGATGGCCAACCACCAAAGCACCGGTGGTGGCGCCGCCGATCCCAAGGCCATCGGTCACCACGGCCACGCCCGCCAGTTTCAGGATGTGGTCAACGCTGTTAAGAAGGGAACCAAGCCACTGATCGACGGGCCAGAAGGCCGCCGCTCGGTGGAAATCATTTTGGCGATCTACAAGGCGGCAGAAAGTGGCCGAGCGGTGACCTTGCCGCTGGCCAGCGATCCGGTGCTGGCTGCCCGCAAGGCGGGTAAGGCCAAGTAGGGCCTGTTCTTTGGAGTGACAATCAGCGAAGATTAGCGTTCCACAAAAACCGCCCCTTCGGGTGCGGTGCCCTGCTCATTCAACGCTCTTCTCTCAGCACCGCTGGGCAAGCCGGGCACCGACCGGAGGTTGGTCGTGGCACACAACTGCCAAACGCGCGGGTTTCAGTTCTTGATTATCTGCGGACTCTTTGCAAACCATGGCCCCAGGTCGATCCGCGTATAAGGCCGCCGGCTGGCGGTGAGCGGCGGTTTGTTGCCGGCTACGGCCACGTAAGCCACCTGGTTTTTCGGATCGAACACCCAGGAATGTAGCGTGTCTTTCTGGAATACCGGGCCGTTGCTCAACAGTTGCAGGGCCACCTTCACGTCGATGCCTTTCGGATGGGCCTGGATTTGCTTGCCCAACCAGACATAGCGCTGGTAGGTGTTCTGCATCTTGAACAGGGGCAGGGTCTTCTGCAACTGGTCCATGGTCTCGATCTTCAGACCCATGCGCGGCCCGACGGCCTGGACGAGCTTCAACAGGTGCTCCATGCGGATCGGGTGGTTGGTGCGGCGGACCGCGTCCGGCAGCGGAGAGTGCAGGTCCCCCACCTTCTCCTTCTCATCCATCGGGGCAAACACCTCGCAGGTGGTCGCATCGGTGTCCAGTGCGCGGGCGTCGGGGATCTTGCCGTCGCCGATGACGAAGTTCCAACCGATGGTTCGCGGCCCCTTCTCGACAAGGTCCACCGCGGTGGCCAAATCGGAGGCCTTTTCCAGCACGTGCCGCATGAGGATGAACAGGGGCATGCCGTCATAGGTGATCGAGGTCGACAGGTCGGTCATCTCGCCGATGGTGATCCCGTCGGCGTTCATGCCGCTGACCCCGCCCACCGACCCGGCCCAGGTCACCATCATGAACGGCACTCCTCCCTTGGGCCGCCAGACCAGGATGACCGCATAATCCTGGCTATTCTCCGAAATCGTCCAGTCGAGGTTGCGGCCGTGCAGCAGCCGGCCGTCCGGAGTCCAACGGCCCCACACGGCGAAGTTGGTGCAGTGGGGCCCCTTGCCGGGCGGATAGTGAAGGATTTCACCCTGGGTGACAATCAGACGGACGTCCTCGTAGGAAATATCGTTTACCCCGGCGGCCTTCAGGCCCTTGACGATACCCTTCATTTCCGCGATGCACTCGGCCGGGATGTGGCGTTCCATCCGCTCGCATTGGGCGGTGACGTACTCCTTGGTGTAGCCCTTGCTCCAGACCGCTTTCTTGAGCAAACCTTTGGTGCCCCCGTGGGCCATACGCCTGCCCAGCAACCGGCCGTGCTGAAATCCCATCTCCTCCGGGGTTCCCTCCATCACGCACACCAGTTGCGCCCCGACTTGGTAGAGCTTGCCGGGGCCCTCCTGGTCCAACAGGCGGACCTCCGGCTTTTCCACGATCACCGGCGTGTAGCTCAAGTCTTTTGACGCAGCCTTAGGCGTCAACGATTGGGCGAACACCATCGGCGCCAGCAAGAGAATTGCGATGGCGAAACAGGCTCGTTTCATGGTGAGTTTTCCTCTACGAAGGGGTGGAAAACGGGAGGGTCAAGAACCGGAATGGCAGTTGGAGTTCCAGCCTATCGACCCCCGTCACGGCCGTCAAGAGTCGCGATTTCGGAAGGCTGCCGCAACGCTTTGTGCTCGTTCTCGGTGCCCTCAAGCGTCGCTACGCGACGCGGGACAGCTCTCATGCCACGCAAACCGTGGGTTGAAACCCACGGCTACCACCGAGTGTCGCTACGCGACGTGGCGCAACTCCCGTTCCTCAACGTGGCGAATCCAGTCTACTCTTGCCCTGGCCACCCAATGCTCGGCCGCCCCCCGCGTGTCGTCATTGATAGACGGCCTTTCCATATTTCTCGGCAATGTACACCACGTGATTGACCACGGATAGCTCGCGACTCCAATGTCAGCCTGGCGAGCGCTGTGGGGGCCGTCAGTAGGTTTGATCGGAGGGAAGTGGTTCCCCGTTTTTATGGTTTGCCGTGTCCCACCGACGTCGCTGGCCTGGCGTTGCCGCTGATCGTGGGAAAAGCGCTGATCCGCAGCCGGGCCGCCCCCATCGGAATGAGTGTGATCGTCTCCAGCGGCTGGTCCGACTGGACCGGGCTGAGCGGCAACCGCCCCACCAGCCCCAGCTTATCTTGCTGCCAAGCGGGAATTCGCCTGGCCTTGGCGCGGAGCCAGATCGGCACGGCGTCGGGCGTAAACGGCTGCCCCGCGAGCGGCCCCGGCCGACGCACCAGCTCGAGGCCCTCGGCCGGTTCGCGGGCGTTCAAGACCAGGCCGTAGTTCCAGGGCGTAGTGGGAAACACCTCCCACTCCGGCCAGGCGGGGTTGTTTCCGTAGCCCTGCCAGCGCTCGCCGATCTTCAATGAGAACGTTAGCGGGCCGTAGCCGACGGAAACCGAGTTCTTGTTCCTCTTCCATACCCGCAATGAGACGTGCATCGGAAGCTGCAGGCTCAAGGTATCGCCGTCGGACCAGGTTCGGTCGACGACCAGGTAGGAACGCGGTTCGGCCTTCACCTCGGTCGCCTTGCCGTTGATCGCCAGCCGCGGTTGGCTGCACCACCGCGGCACGCGGAGGTAGAGCGGGAACCGCACCGCTTTCGGCAGCGAAATGCGCAGCCGGATAGTATCCTCGAAGGGATAATCAGTGGCCTGGGCAATTTTCACCGTTGTGCCGTCAGCCACTTTCGCCCGGACTTCACTGGCGGCGTAGAGCGAGGCGCACAGGCCGTTGTCGGCGGTGGCCAGCCACAACTCCTCGGCATAATAGGGCCAGCCGTGCGAGACGTTGTGCTGGCAGCAGCGGTAGACCGCAAACGGGCTGTAGGAGAGCATGGTCCCCTGGTTCTGCAGGCCGGGGCTCTTGTTCTTCCGGTCGAGCTGCACCAGGTTCGCCCCGGTCAGATAGTGCAGGGCCTTCAGGTCGGGGGTGAGCGCCGCCGGGAAGGTGTTCAGCGCGATCTCCTCGTTGCGGTCGGACCACAGCGGATCGCCGGTGATCTTGGTCAGCATCTCGAAGCTGTGCATGAACTCGACCACCCCGCAGGTCTCAAACCCCTGCCGCGGATCGGTGTAGCCCGGCCGGCAATTCTCGTCGCCGGCGAACCCGCCGCCGGGAAACTGGCCGTAGGTCCCCATGACCGTCTGATAATTCCGTTCGGCGGCCTGCAAAAACCTCGGCTGCTTGGCCTGCATGTAATAGACCGCTGGCTCGCGGAAGCCCTGGGCGATGTTGACGTTGTGCCAGGTACAGATGCCGCCGGTCCAGTCGGCCATGTTGGCGTGCAATCGCTTGGCCAGGTTCAGCAGCCAGCCTTCGCCAGTGCGGTTGTAGAGCCAGTAGACGCTCTCGATGTTGTCGCCCATGCGGATCTTCGGCCAGAAGCCCGCGGCCAGTTCTTTGTCGGAACGGGCCGCCTGCCACTTGAAGTAGCGAGTCATCAACGTCAGCACCCGCGGATCGCCGCTGTATTCGTAATACGATTGCAGCACGTTGAGCATCACCATGTTGGGCCACATGTCGGCTTTGCCGTCCAACGAGGTCCGCAGTTCGCGCGGGCCGAACCAGCCATCTTCCATCTGGCTTTGCAGCACGAGTTCGATCCACTTCCGTGCCTGCCGAATGATCGCCTCGTCTTTCAGCACGTAGCCCAGGTCGCCGTAGCCCTTGAGCCAATAGGGCAATTCCTCCCAGCCGTGGCCCTTGCCCTCCTTGTTGGCCCAGGCATTCGAGGCGAACTTCAGCCAGGGCGAGATCTCCGCCAACCGCCCGGTCATCCCCTGGGCTTCCAGTTCCAGCAGGTTCCGGAGCCAACCCTTTGGTGCGATGCTGCCAATCGGCAGCTTCATCAACGGGCTAGGCAGCAAGGGATCGCGATTGGAGACATACAATTGGCCGCGGGCGTCGGCGGGGACTTGTCGCAGGGAACGAATCCCCCCCTCCGCGCCGGCCGACGAGGCCGCCAGGCCGCACGCGCCACATAACAACGTAAGTCTGATCAACGTTCGTGCCATCACAACCTCCTCAATCTGCCCGTTGATTACTTTCTGGATGTTGGATTGCGATTGAATCTAGTGGTGACTCGGCAAGATGTCAATGATGTGGAAGATTGGCACGAGCGGCCAATCCAATCTGATCTTGATTCCAAACAGGCAAAACGGGTAATTTGCGCGCCACGGGTCTTCGTTCCTGGATGGAGGGTTCCTGTTGTGGTCTTCAGTCTTCGCAGCTTGGCGACACGAAATCAGCGATCCGGCGGGCGGGCCGCAAGCCACGGCCGACCAGTCCGCATCCCCCCACGCCACAACCCCCTTGCCCGGTGCCTGCGCTTCGAGTCGTTGGAAGATCGGCGATTGCTGACCGGCACCGGCCCGACCGTCTCGAATATCGTCGTTGCCAGCGCAGCCGCCACGCCGGTCCTTACTTGGAACGTGGCCGACGCCGCCGGCCTCGGCTCGTCCACGATCACCATCGACGGCGGCAACCGGGGCGTCTACGGGCCCTATGGCTCGAGCACCAGCGGCGACTACGCGGGCTTGCTCGGCAATCTGTCGGCTGGTACCCATAGCTACGTGATTACCGCCACCGACGCCAGCGGTGTTGTCAGCACCACGGAGGGCACGTTCACCCTGGCCGGGCCGATCGGAAACGGACCGGTGATCTCCAATCTGGTTACGGCCACCACCGCCGCCACCCCGGTCCTTACCTGGAACGTGTCCGACGCCAGCGGAATCGGCTCGACCACCCTCACCCTCGACGGCAACAACCTGGACGTTGAAGGGCCCTATGGCTCGAACACCAACTCGAACTATGCGGGCTTGCTGGGCACTCTATCGGCCGGCGCCCATACCTACGTAATCACGGCCACCGATGTCAATGGCGTGGCCAGCACCGCCCAGGGCACGTTCACCTTGGCCGGGCCGATGGGCAGCGGGCCGGCGATCTCCAACGTGGTCGTAGACACGGCCGCCGCCACGCCGGTCATCACCTGGAACGTGGCCGATACGGTGGGCATCCAGTCGGCCACCCTCACCCTCGACGGCGCCAGCCTGCCGCTCTACGGGCCCTATGGCGACAGCCGCAACGCCAACTACGCCGGCTCGCTCGGCGCCGTGCCGGCGGGCAGCCACACCTACGTGATTACCACCACCGATGCCAACGGGGTGGCAACCACCTTCTCCAGCACCTTCTTGGTTGACGGCGTCAACGCCTCCATCTCCAACATCGTCTTTGACTCCTCGGCCGCGACGCCGGTCATGACCTGGAACGTCGCCGATGCTGCCGGCATCCAGTCGGTGACGCTCAACGTCAACAACTCATACATGACCGTTTACGGGCCCTATGGCTCGTCGACCAATGCCAACTATGGGGCCCAACTCACCGGTCTCTCCGCGGGCTGGAATACCTACATTGTCACGGTCACGGGAGACGACGGGGTCACGACCACCTACAACGGCATCAACCCCGAGATCTCCAACATTGTGGTCGATCTGGCTGCCGCCACCCCGGTGATCACCTGGGGCGTCAATACCTATGGGGCCGGCATGGGGATCATGTCGACGGCCATCACCGTCGACGGGACCTATTTGAGCGTCGACGGCCCGCCCTTCGGCAGCAGCACTACCTACGGGAACTACGCAGGTGTGCTCAACAGCCTGTCGCCCGGCAACCACACTTTCGTGATTACCGCCGCCGGCAGCAGCACCACCACCACCTATACCAGCACGTTCACCGTCCGTGGCATCAGCCCGACGATCTCCAGTGTCGTCATTGCCCCCACCGCCGCCACGCCGGTCATTACCTGGAACGCGGCCGACAGCGCGGGCATCCAATCGGCCGCCATGACCGTCGACGGCAACCCGACGCCGCTGTACGGGCCGTATGGCAGTTCCACCAATGCCAATTTCGCCGCCGGGCTGGGTAATCTTGCCACCGGCAACCACACCTACGCCATCACCGTAACCAGCGCCGGCGGAGTCTCGAGCACCTACGGCGGCACGTTTGCCGTAAGCGGCATCAGCCCGCTGATCTCGGACATCGTGCCGGCTCCGGCGGCCGCGACGCCGGTGATCTCCTGGAACGTAGCCGATCCGACGGGCATCCGATTGACCACCGTGGCGGTGGACGGCACGAAGTTGGTCGTCTACGGGCCCTACGGTTCAAACGCCAACGCCGACTACGCCGGCACGTTGGGCGGGCTGACGGCCGGGGCGCATTCCTATGTGATTATCGCCGTCGGCGCCAATGGGGTCTTGTCCAGCGCCAGTGGCACCTTCTCGGTGGCCTCGCCGGCCGCGGTGGCGGCGGCCCTGTCGGCCCACACCGGCTCCACCGTGCAGAGCGACTGGCTGCTCGATGCCGACAGTATCGGCCAGAACTTGGGGAACAACGGAACCGCCCGCGACGCAGCCTTCGCCCTCACGTAGGGTGGTTCGAGCGCAGCGAGCCCCGCCGCGAAGGTCTGGGCGGCCCACTGCACGGAGCGCGGGCGTCTCGCCCGCAATTCGCCGGGCGGGCGAGGACGCCCGCGCTCCGGCACTTGGCACGTTTTCGGTTACGCCGCCGTCGCTACCCCACCGCGGATCCGAGCAGCCGGAAGACGAAGTACAGCATCGCCAAAACGCCGATCAGGGCGAAGACATTCTTGATCTGATCGATGCCCGGTAAAGAGGAGGCCGGCGGCGGCGCTGCCCGCACCAGCGGCTTGTTTCCGGCCGCGCGAACCGTCGCGGAAGCGGCGGCCGGGCGCGTCTGGAAGGCATGATTGCCTGCACCGGCGGCGAGCGACTGTCCTCCCCGGTTGGCCGGCAGGGTGGCGCTGCCGGCAACCGGCGTCACGGCCCGCCAGGGGCTCGCGGGAGTGGCGGGGATGGCCGCCACCGGCTGGGCCGCCGGTTGGGGTTGCGGCTGCCGCTGGGTGATCATGGCCGGCGAGGGCATCCGCCGGAACTCGTCGCTGACGGAATTGAGAAACCACCGCACCCGCCCGCAATAGCTGCCCGTCGTCCGGCCGAAGGCCGACCCAAACAGCACGCCGGCCAACTCGCCGCGAGCGTTCAAGATCGGCCCGCCGGAATCGCCGTTGCGAGCGCCGGCGTCGAGTTCGACCATCTCGAAGGGCAGATTTCCGCCGGGCGAGACGTACTGCGTGCAGCGGCCGGCGACCGCCCGGTACTGACCGCTGCCGTAGCCGGCGATGCTCAACGGCTCGCCGGGCCGCGGGGCCGCGCTGGCCAGCGGGATGGGGGCCACCCGCGGCCGCCAGATGGCCAGGGCGGCCAGGTCCCAGTCGCGATCGGTCCGCAACACGGTGGCCCCCGAGGTGAAGCCGTCCGGGAAGAAGACCATGATTGGACCGGCAGCGTCGCGGACCACGTGCCAGTTGGTCACGACCAGCCCGTGGGTCTCCGTCACCGCCACCAGCGAGCCGGAGCCGAAGCTGGCCCCGTCGGTCTCCGGGGCCATGACCCGCACCACCGCCGGGTGCGGCGTGAATAACGGCGAACCCTCCGCGCAGGCGAGCGGCGCAGCCGCCGCCGACAACACGCACCAAGCAATCGCTACGCGGAGGATGCGAATCACAGCGTCTTGAGCGGGCGCGGGCAAAAAGAAAGGGGGTCCTCAACCGCCGCAGCGCGGGCGCGGCATCGACGCGGGCTGCGGGGTGACGACCCCAAGGGTTGCTTTGACAATGAATTGTAGAATGGTTCGGGTGGTTTCTCCTCGACGGACCCGCTCGCCGGGCGAGCCTTTATTATGACCGATGGAAAGCCTGACCACAACTTCTTTCGGCTGCTGCCGCCGCGGAATTGCAGAGTTCTTCGACCCGCCTCACGACCGGCATTTCGCACATCTTCGCTAGCCCAGCTCCGCCATCACATAAGGCCCTTTGGGGATTACCGCAATGGTGGCACCGGCGCCGTGGTCTTGAAGTGCGTCGGCCACGGCCGCCTCCACACTGGCCGCCGGCTCGACGAACAGCCGCCGGAGCGTTTCGGCCGACAGGCCGTCGGTGAAGACCTTGATCCGCGCATGGCGGCGTGCCTTGGCGAACTCTTCGAGTTGCCACTGGTCCATGACAAAGTTCTGCTTGCCCAGCGGCCGTCCAGCAACAACTTCCACTTTCGCCAAGGGGACAGTCCCATTTTCGTCGGACGAAAATTGGGACAGTCCCCAACTTGTTCTTGGACGGCCGCTCAGCAAGGCCGTCATGAAGGCGTCGAGCGTGGGATAAGTGTGGTACAGGCCGCGGAACTCGGGGCTGCCGATGCCGTCGCCCATGCTGGCCGCCAAGATGATCGTGCCGCCCGGCTTCACGATGGGCATCGCCCCGACCATCCCTTTGACCGATTGATAATAGGTGGTGTCGAGCGGATAGCCGGCCGAGGTGGTAACCACGATGTCCACCGGCTGCGGCACGGTGGCGGTCACCGCCCGCCGGGCAAAGGCCACGCCTTCCTCAAAGGCGGCTTCCAGGTCGCCGCCCACCACGTGCAGGACCTGCCGGCCGGCGTCAATCACCACGTTGACGATGAAATCGCAGCCGGCCAGGCGGGCAACGGCTGTGCTCTCTTCGTGGACCGGGTTGCCGGCCAGGCAACCGCAACGGGCGCTAGGGTGTTCGAGGAAGTCCGGACCGTGCCAGTGCTTGATGGTCTCGAAGGCCGCTAGGCCCGGGCAAATCAGCTTCCGCCCACCGGAAAAACCGGCCATGAAGTGGGGCTCGATCAGGCCGGTGGTGATTTTCAGATCGGCGGCCACGTAGCGGGCGTCAATCCAAACCGGTGTGCCGCGCGACGTTTTGCCTAGGAAGACGTGCTCGCCAAGCTCCTGGCCGTGGTGGTTCTCGACACGGTAGCGGCCGGCCAGATCGCGGCCGACGATTTCCACCAACTCCTCGCCCAGGTTGGGCCGGTGCATGCCGGTAGCCACCAACACGAGAATCTGATCGCGCGGGATGCCGGCCGCTTCGAGCGTTTCCAGGATCGGCGGCAGCAACACCCGGTTGGGCACCGGGCGGGTAATGTCGCAAATGGCCACGCATGCGCTGCGGCGTCCGCGGGCAAGCTCCGCCAGCGGCGGCGCGCCGCCCGGGCAGGCCAAACATTCATGCAAGGCGGCGACCGGATCGGGCACCGGATCGGCCGGCCGGTATTGCAGGCAGTGGGCCACGTTACGGTCGGGCAGCTCGACGTCCAAGCCCGTCCGACCGTATTCGAGGTGCACCCGCATAGGCTATTTCTTGCCGCCCTCTTTCTTACCGGCCTCTTTCTTGCCGGCGTCCTTCTTGGCAGCCTCGTCGGCCGGGGCGGCAGCCGCAGCCCCCTCAGCCCCTTCCTCTTCCTTCTTCTTCTTCTTCTTCTTCATCGCCAGCTTGTACACCCGGACCTTGGCCAGGCCGAAGGGGCTGTCGCCCTCCTTCCAACGGTCGGCGGTCTTCAGCCGCTCAATCCGCTCGCCACGGGTGAGCACGCTGCGGGCGCGGGCCAAGCCGAGCCGCACCTTGAGGCTTTTGTCCATCGTCATCGGTAGGATGCTCCTCGCTAGATCGTTATGGTCGTCGCCACGGCGGGCGAACGTCGGGATTGTCGAAATGGATCGAATCCCTAAATATAGGCGATCTGCTTCTAACCCGCAAGGCATCGCGCTAGCTCAGATTGCTCATGGAACCGCGGAGGACACCCAGAGAAAAGGATGAGGGCGGAGGGGGGAGGGCAGACGCCCCTCATCTCTCATCTCTCATCCGTGTCACGGCCGCTTGTGGGAGCAGCCGTCCAGCCGGCCTGAGTTACGGCGGCGTCGATCGGCCTGGTGGGTATTTTGGCCGCCGCCGGGTCAGTGGTTAGGTCAGGCACCCCCTGTCTGACAGGGTGGCCCCGATAGCTTGCTATCGGGGCGGCGAAGCCGCAAGAGGCGGTCCCGCGACTCGCTGCCTCTTGTGCCTGCGGCACCCCGATAGCAGAGCTATCGGGGCTACCCGGTTGCGGTAGGCCCGTATCGGGGCTACCCGGCTTGGTTGCGGGGGTCATGGCCACCGTGCGGATGCCTTGGCCTTTGGGCGCGACCGAGGTCTGCGGATCGGCCGGGCTGGCGGCCGGCTGCGAGGTCTCGGGGTCGGGCGTCGGGACCAATTCTTGTTGCGACTGCTGCTTGGGCTTGGTCGAAGCCGGCTCCGGCGCCGGAGGCGGCGGGGCGGCCGGCGAGACTTCGCTGCCATCGCAGGTCCCATCCCGGCCGGCAAACTGGTCATACGGGCCGCGGCTGACCACCCGCGGATTGGTGAAGCCGTAGTCGAGGTAGGTGGAAGCGGCGCGGGCACGGGCCCGGCGGCGGGCGTCGAAGTAGGCCTTGCCCGGCCAGGGGCCTTCCGCCAGGTAGACGCCGTTGTACTCCAGCAGCGAGCCCTTGCGGAGGTGGACGGTGGCGATCGCCCGGTTGTAGTTGACCAGCGCGCGGTAATAGGCGCTTTCGGCGGCCGCCAGTTCCTGCTGGGCCCGCAAGAGGACATCCAGGGTGATGGTGTCGGTTTCGTAGGCTGCCTGCACCGCTTCGACCTGCCGTTGGGCGGCGATGCGGCGGTTGAAATCGGTCTGGCTCAGCACATAATCGGTCTCCAGATCGCGGATGGCAAAGGCGAGTTGGTGCGACAGCTCCAGCTCCCCTTCTTGCAGCTTAACCTTTTCTCTGGCGAGCGCGATTTGGGCGTTGCGGACGCCGGACATCTCCTTGCGGAAGCCCAGGGGCATGCTGAACTGGAGCCCCACTTGCCATTGCTGAAACTGGCCGTTGGTCAACGACTCGTAGGCGGCCGAGCCGGGCAAGGTGAAATTGCTGCCGGCGCCGTTCGCCTCGGGGAACAGGTTGTTGCCCAGACCCAGCCAGCTATATTGGGCCACCGCGTCCAACTGCGGCAGGAGATAGTTCTTGGCGGCAATCAACTCCAGTTCGCGCCGCTTGACATACCACTTCAGAGCGCGAAGGTCCGCGTTACGAGCCAATGCCTCGGCTTGCACGTCGTACCAATCGAACGTCACCTTGGCGATCGTCGGCTCGTCCTTGGGCCGAATCAGCCGGCCATCGGTAGATGCCAGTCCGAGCAGATATCGAAGGTTCGCCTCCGTCTGATAGAGTCCATTCAGCGTCGTCTCCGCGTTGCTGCGGAAGATGTAATACTGTTCGCGTGCCTGGGCCTCCTTGTCAGCCTCGCCCCCTTTGCCGCCGACACGGTACAAGGTGTATATCTTCCGCCAGGTCTGTAAGGCGCTGTCCCGCCCCTTGATGACGGAGTCGAGGGCCCGGTACTGATAGTACAACTCCCAATACTGTTGCTCCACGTTGACAACCAGCCTTTGCACGTTGGTCTCGAACCTGGCCAATTCCATGTCAGTGTTGACCCGGGCGATCATCACGCCGCGGTAGTTCCCCGGTCCAGCCTGCGTGCCCGGACCGTTGATGCGGTTGAACTGCACGCCGGCGCCCCTTAACAACGGTTGCCGGGCCTCGGCAATCAGATTGACGTTGAAGTCGGACTTGTAGGCATACGGCGGTCCGAAGAGTGAGCCGGCAAAATTGGAATTGTTCAAGTCGTAGATGACATTGTGGGTCAACGCAAACGTGCCGCCGGTGGCCGTGACCTTGGAGATCCGAGTCTGGAACGAGGCCCGGTCCTCGTTGTCGATCTCCGGGGAGCCGAGCGAGACGAAGGCAGGATTGACGTTTTCCGGCGTGTCGATCTTCTCCCAAGTCAGGCTGGAACTCAACTGCGCATCGAAGGCCGACAGGGCCGCCTCGACGCCAGGACGCCCGTCGGCCCCGGGGTCGGTTTCCCAGTATGCCGGGTCGTACACCGTTTGTATGTTCTGTGGCTCTAGCGGGCTGGCAAGGAGATAGCTCGGCGCGATGGGCTCCTGCGGAATGTTGTCGCTCGGGGCACCTGCCAAAAATCGCACGACTTTGCTGTTGGCCAGTGCGATTTGCACGGCCTCTTCCAGGCTGAGGTCCCATAGGTTCTTGGTATCCATGTTCTGCAGTGACCAGGGACGCTTATCGCACGAGACCTCGGCCAGCCGCTTGGCCTCCACGTCGGGGTAGTCGATTTCGGTCGCGACCCCTTTGTAGTACGCCAGCTCGTTATCGACGTGCTTGAAATAGAACGGCTGCTGCGGATGGCAGCCCGCCAGAAGGGTCAAGGCGATCAGGACCAGCACGGGGACTGTCCCCTTCTGCGTACCG
>JAJYGU010000201.1 GCA_021784975.1 Planctomycetota bacterium | reverse complement strand
GGTTTGTCCGCGTTTGGACGGCCACGATCCACATATCCGCCAACTCTACGTACTTGACGCGGTGGGTGTCAGAACGGGGCCGGACGGCGGCGAGCGGGCACTTCGCGGCTTGGCGGTCGGATCCTTCAAGATCGACCGCATTGTCGATGACGCGCTGGCGTATTACCCCAAAGAGGTCAGCGTCTACGTCTTTAACCCGTCGTCCGCTGGCCCGGAGCTCATCTGCGCCCATCCGGTCGATTCGCATCCGGCCGCCGGGGGCGGAAAGTTGGCGGACGAGGCCCCGCCGAAGCTAACCAAGGAGCACTATTCGGTCACTATCCCGGTGGCCGATCACCGGTGGACTATCCAATGCGTGCCGTCGGCCGATTATTTAGCCCGGCACCGCAGCTTCCGGCCAGTGGGCGCCCTGCTCGGGAGCCTGGCGGGGACCGTCTTCTTGGTCGGCTGCCTCATCGCGATGACGGATCGGACGCTGCGTCTGGAGCGACGGGTGGCCGAGCGAACGGTTGAGCTCCGCGAGAGCGAACAGCGTTTTCGCCGCCTGGTCGAGAACGCCGCCGACGGCTTCTTTCTCCGCGACCAACAGCGGCGAATCGTCGAGGTCAACCGACAAGCCTGTGAGGCGCTGGGCTACTCGCGCGAGGAATTACTGAGGATGCGGATTGACGAGATCGATCCAAGCTTCCTACCGCGGAACCTGGCCCGATACTCCGCCCTGCCCGACGAACAGTATCCGGTGGAAATTCGCTTGGCTCCGGTGTACGCGGCGGGGAAACGGTTCATGCTCTCCTTGGCCCGCGATATCACCGAGCGAAGGCAGGCCGAAGAAGCACTGCAGAAAGAGCAACGGCTACTGCGCGACTTAATCAACCTCCATGAGCACGACCGGCAGTTGATCGCCTACGAAATTCACGACGAGTTGGCGCAACTCCTTACCGGAGCGCACTTTAAGCTCCAGAGCGTTGCCCACCTGAGGACCGCGGACCCGGCGGCTGCCGAGATCGCTTTCGACGACGCCGTGCAACTGCTGGCCAAGGGAATCGCCGAAGCCCGGCGGCTTATCAGCGGCCTGCGTCCACCCATCCTCGACGAATCCGGGGTGGTGGCGGCCATCGAGTTCCTCATCTGCGAGCAAAGTCCGTCCGACAGACCCCGCATCGAATTCGAACACCAAGTGCGGTTTGACCGCCTGGCCGGCCCCCTGGAGAGTTCCATTTTCCGCATCATCCAGGAGAGTCTGACCAATGCCTGCCGCTACAGCCAGAGCGACCGGGTCCGGGTCGAACTGCTTCAGGTCGACAATCGCGTCCAGATCTGCGTGCAGGACTGGGGGGTTGGGTTCGATCCGGCCAAAGTCGCCAGCGATCATTTCGGCCTCCGCGGCATCCAGGAGCGGGCCCGTTTGCTAGGCGGCCGGGCCGCCATCCAGACCGCGCCCTCCGAAGGCACGCGGATTTCAGTCGAGCTGCCGATCGTGCCGCAGCCGGGCAACGGCAGCGCAGCGGAAGACGAACGCCAATAGCCCAAGAACCATTCCATTCGGGCGGCATAGTGTTCGGGTGGCATGGGTAAGCTTCGCTTACCCATGCCACCCACCACCAACCCATGTCACCCAGGTCCGGAGGCGAATCGCGCTCGCACGATTGTGCGGACCTCGTCAAGCCAGGCTTGGCGTTGTTCGGGCGTGCTCATGATAATCGACTCGAAGTTGCGGCGATAGAAATGGTCGATGCCAACGAAGTTGAACACGCAGGCCTTCCACAGGTTCTCCAGCGGGTCGCCGAACAACCGCAACTCGTCGTCGCGCGGAGTGTTCGAGGTAGTGAACACCACCGCCCGCTTGCCGCTCAATAGCGGGAGCACGCCCTCGGGGCCAAAGCGGTAGACCACTCCCTGCCGCCACACCCGGTCGAGCCAGCCCTTCAAGATGGCCGGCGGCATGGCCCACCAGTTGGGATGCACCACCAGATAGCCATCGGCGGCCATCACCTCCCGGCAATGCCGCTCGACCACCGCATCCAGCGGGGCGTCTTTGGGGATTTCCTCGTCGCAGAGGATCGGATCGAATCGCTCGGCGTAGAGATCGTGAAAGACGACCTCGTGCCCGGCGGCCTTCAATTCCTCGATCGCCGTGGCGGCGATGGCATGGCAAAAGCTTCCCCGACGTTGATGGCCGATCAGGACGAAAACGTTCATGGGGCAGGCTCAGGGAATGGGGTCAGGGCTTGGGGGGCCGTACTTTGACGACCTTCAGCCCGCAGTGCCTTTCGATGGGATCGAAGTCGCGGTCGTTGTGGAGCAGCGGCAGATGGTGCTCGATCGCCACAGCGGCGATCATGCAATCGACGGACTTGCGGATGGTAATGCCCTTGCGGCGAAGTGAGCGGTAGATGTCCGCGGCTGCCAGAAACGTGCGACGGCGCATGGCGATGTACACCAGGTCATCAAATCTCGACAGGGTCTTGCGGTAGTCCTCGTCCGCGCGGAACCCCTGCAAGACCTCCGTGAGCACAATCCCGCATGTGTACACCAGCCCGCCTTGGTTCAACAGCCGGTCCAGTTCGCCGACTTCAGGAGTTGGGCGGTCGGCGAGAAAGTCGATCCAGACTGAGGCGTCGACCAGCGGCATGCTCAGAATCGCCCCGTGCGCCAGGCGTCCAGATCACCCTCCCAGTGGACCTTGCCCTTCAATTCGAGCATCCGTTTTTGGTTCTTGCCGCGCAGCAACTCCTCCAGGGCATGCTGGATGAGTGCGCGCTTGGTCTTGATGCCGGTTGCCCGCTGGCACTTGGCCACCAGCTTGTCATCCAAAACAATGTTCGTTCGACCCATTGCCGCACCCTCCTCGTCTACACATTATATCACATCATTTGTGTATTTCCAGCCTGCCCCGACTTATCATCGCGAGCTTCCCAGTAACCTTCCGCGGTGACAACGCGGTCTCTTTCAGTAGGTGGATTGCCACTGAAGACGAACTGTACCTAGTATTTGCCGAGCCCAGTGTAATCGAGCGTCGTCCCAAGGAACGGCGTCAAATCGAGTTGTGCCGGCACTCCGTACATTGGCGTACTCCGAAAGGCGGCAGCTTCTGCATCCCGCGCTACAGGGAAGGCTTCCGAAGTCTCGCAGACTTCGCAAGCCTTTGCAGGGTTCCTGACCCCCTGATCTCTGGCCCCTGACCCCCGATCTACCGCACGCTCATCTCGCAGCTCAAGCCGCCGGCGGCGGGCAGGTAGGCGTGGCGGACGTAATCGGCCACCATGCGGTCGGCGCTGAACCGCCAGGCCAGCGAGCTGATCGAGTTCATCATCCGGCGGATCCAGTGGCGGGGCAGGCCGTCGATGTCGCGGTCGTAGTAGAGCGGGATCACTTCCTCGCTGAGCACGCGATACAGCTCGGCGGCATCGCGGCTGTCGGTGAGCCGCTCATCGACGTGTTGCCTGCCTTTGCCGATGGCGAAGCCGTTCGAGCCGTTGTAGGCCTCGGCCCACCAACCGTCGAGGATCGACAGGTTCAGTGCCCCGTTGAGCACCGCCTTCTGGCCGCTGGTGCCGGAGGCCTCCAGCGGCCGCCGCGGATTGTTCAGCCACACGTCGACGCCTTCAATCAAATGGCGGCAGACGTTGATGTCGTAGTCTTCCACGAAGGCGATCCGTCCCGCGAACCGCGGGTCGTGCCGCAGGTTGGCGATCCGCTGAATCAACTGCTTGCCGGGCTCGTCGGCGGGATGGGCCTTGCCGGCGAAGATCATCTGGATCGGCCGCTGTGGGTCGTTGACCAGGGCCGCCAGCCGGTCCATGTCGCTCATGATCATGGCGGCCCGCTTGTAGGTGGCGAACCGACGGGCGAAGCCGATGGTGAGGATGTTGGGGTCGAGGATATTGCGGGCGCTTTCCACCGCCTCGTCGCTCTCACCGCGGCGGCGGCACTGCCGGCTGATACGGCGGCGGGCAAAGGCCAGCAGCAAGTTCTTCAAGGCGTAGTGCGTTTCCCACAGCTCGCCGGGATCGATCTCGTAGATCGTTTGCCACACGTCGGGCTCGCCCATGCGGCCCATCCAACCGGCCGGAAAGTAGCGGTCGTAGAGCTGCTGCATCTGCCAGGCCAGCCAGCTTTGGATGTGGACGCCGTTGGTGATGTGTCCGATGGGGATTTCCTCTTCCACCCGCCACGGCCAGAGGTGGGCCCACATCCGCCGGGTGACGTGACCATGCAGGTTGCTCACCGCATTGGCCCGGCGGGAGAGCTTCAACCCCAGCACAGTCATGCAGAAGGTCTCGTGCTCGTTCTGTGGTTCGACCCGCCCGATTCCCATCAGTTGCTCGGTGGAAATCCCCAACTCGTCGCGGAGCGGCCCCAAGTGCTCTTCGATCAGGTTGCGATCGAAGCGGTCGTGGCCGGCGGGCACGGGGGTGTGGGTAGTGAAGACGGTGTGCTGGGCCACCTCGCGCAGGCCGGCATCGAAACTCATGCCGTCGTCCTTCATCCGCATGCGGACGGCCTCCAGGGTGGCGAACGCGCTGTGCCCTTCGTTGAGATGGTACACGCCGGGGGTGATGCCCAGCGCCCGCAAGGCGCGGATGCCGCCCACCCCGGCCACCAATTCCTGGCGGATGCGGGTGCGGTTGTCGCCGCCATAGAGCCGGGCGGTCAGTTCGCGGTCCTCCGGGCTATTGCTGAGGACGTCGCAATCCAACAGGTACAGGTTCACCCGCCCGACACGCATCCGCCACACCTTGGCCAGCAGTTTGCCGGTGCGCGTGTCGATGCGGACCGTGATCGGCTTGCCATCGGTGCCCAGCGCCGGCTCCATCGGCAGGTTCTCGACCTTGGTGTCCAGGTATTCCTCCCGCTGCCAGCCGTTGATGTCGAGGTGCTGTTTGAAATAGCCCTGGTCGTAGAATAGCCCGATGGCTACCAGCGGCACGCCCAATCCGCTGGCGCTCTTAATATGGTCGCCGGAAAGCACGCCCAGGCCGCCCGAATACACCGGCACCGACTCGTGCACCCCGAACTCCAGGGAAAAATACGCTACCGGCTTGGAGCCCAGCACGCCGGAGTGGGTTCGCCCCCAGGCCGGAACCTCGCTGACATACTCCTTCAGCCGCCGATAGGCCTGATTGATGCGGCTATACAGCACCAGTTCCGAAGCCCTCATCTCCAATCGCTCGGGAGTGAACTCGGATAGCAGGGCGATGGGGTTGTGATCGAGCTGCCGCCAGCGGATCGGATCCAGGTCGCGAAACAGATTGATCACCTCGGCGTGCCAACTCCACCAGAGATTCCGGGCTAAGGCCACGCACTTCTCGTACATGTTCTCGACGGTAACTCCAAAGCCAACAGATGGTTGCGGCGATTGTGCCGGAAGCGACTCGATCTGACTCATAAGTACCCACCGCGGAAGGAATGCCCCAAAGTCGGAAAGCGAAACGGAGACAAGCTATTATACCGAGCGCCGGAAGATTTGCGACCCCAACTCGCGCGCCACCCGTCGGGACCGGTTCTTGCTTCTCCGACTCTTCAGACGACGCTTTGGGTCGCAAGAGCGTGCGGCTGCCGGCGAGAACGCCTCAAACGAAATAGTCCCGCCAGCAAGACGGCGGGCACGATGCTGAAGCCGACGCGGTCGTAAACCGGGATGGCCAACGCGCTGGTCGCCAGGTATAGAACGGCCCCAAGTCGCCAGCGTCCCGACGACCAGAGGCACACCAATGGCACGGCCAGCAACGACAGATCATAAAGCAACACGTGCGGAGTAACCAGGAGCATGAACAGGACGGCGCCGGCCTGCTCCTGCGGGGATGGCGGCGAACCGGGTGCCGGGATGACGTGCAAGAGCAGCCATGCCGCCCCAGCGGCCACCAACAATTGCAGGAGCATACCGGCGTGGTGGCTAGCGGTAGCGTTGCAGCCCAAGGCGGCGAACACATTTTCCGCGGTGATGCCCAGCCCGTGCTCGGCCCAAGGGGCAAGGTGGTAGATGAGCGAGAGGTTCGCACAGACCGGCCAATCGCTGACGTAGCCGGCCAGCACCGAGGGTCCCAGGATTGCGGCGACCACTGCCAGTTGCAGCATCAAGCCGCCTGCCGTTGCCGCCGCTGTCCGCCAATCACGCCGCAATAGCAGCCAGAGCAACCCCCCGACGAAGAATTGCGGTTTCATGGCCAGCAGGGACAGTACCAATCCGGCCCAGATGGGATGCCGTCCGCGCTGAAGGCGAAATGCCCCCGCCACCGCCAACAAGAGCACGGCCGACAACTGCCCGCGCAGCACCGTATCCCACAGCGGATAAAACGCCAGCAGGGCCAACCAGGCGGCGGGCCGCCAAGCAGCCTCGATGCGGATTTCCGCCCGAAGCAGCCAGCCGGCGGCAAGAAAGCAAATGGCTTGGGTCAGCCACCAGATTGCCACGGCGGGTTGGTAAGGCAATCGCGACAAGGGCGAGACCAGCAGCGGCGCCATCGGCGGATAGAACAGGAAACCCGGTGGGTTGCGCTCGTTGTCCAGTGGCGCGAGCGTGCCTTGGAGTTCCTGGAGATGTGGGTGGTCATATAATCGCGCGGCCTCGCCTTGGGCGATCATCTTCCCGCTGAGATAGAACACTTGAAAGTCGCACGCCCGCAAGATTCGAGAGCGGTCGAGCGGACCGGGAACCCACTCCACGTAAACCACCCTGCCCACGATGCACAGCAGCAGCGTGCCGAGCACGACGGTCACGGTAGTGCGGTTCACAAGGTTCCCTTGGTGCTGGGCACTCCGCTCATCCGCGGATCGGGCTCGACCGCCATCCGCAGGGCCCGGCCGGTGGCCTTGAAGATGGCCTCGGCGATGTGGTGGCTGTTGCGGCCGTGGTGGACGACGACGTGCAGATTGCACAAGACATTAGCGGCGAAGGCCTGCCAAAAGTCGCTCACCAGCTCGCTATCGAACTCGCCGATCTTGGGGCTGGGAAAGTCCGCCTGGAAGACAAAGTAGGCCCGCCCGCCCAAGTCCAGGGCCGAGGTGGCCAAGGTCTCTTCCATGGGGAGGGTGAAGTGGCCGAAGCGGCGGATGCCCGCCTTGTCCCCCAACGCCTTGCGGAAGGCCTGGCCGAGGCAAATGCCGACGTCCTCGACGGTGTGATGCTGATCGACGTGCAGATCGCCGTGGGCCTCGACGACCAGGTCGAACGCCCCGTGCTTGGACAACAGCACCAGCATGTGGTCGAGAAAACCGACCCCGGTGCTGACTTGACCTCGGCCGCCGCCGTCCAGTTGCAACTCGACGGAGGCGGTGGTCTCGGCCGTCTTACGCTCGATCTTGGCGATGCGGGCCATGGCTCTCCTCGGTGAGTACGCGTTCACGGAACAACTGCCATACTGAGCGTGGCGAAGAATCTGGCCTGCTGAAGAGGCAACGTAGATCCTTCGCTGCGCTCAGGATGACGCGATTGTTCCCGACCTGTGAACGGCTACCTCTGTCACACTATAGCTTTCAATTCCTCCAGGCAGGCGTCGATTTCGGCGTCGGTGCCGACGCTGATCCGCAGCCCGTCGCCCCAGCCCGGATAGTCCATGTATCGGACCAAGATGCGCTTGCGTTTGAGGGCCTCGTAGAGCGGTCTGGCCGGCCGGTAGGGATGGAGGTTCCAGGTGAAATTGGCGTGCGATTCGACCGTCACAAACCCCAAGTTCCGCATTTCCCGCACCAGCCGCCCGCGAGTGGCGAGAATCTTCGCCCGGTTGGCGGCCAGCCAGGCCTGATCGGCGAGGGCCGCGGTGGCGGCGGCGATCGACAGGGCGTCACAATTGTACGAGTCCTTCACTTTGATCAACTGCTCGATCAGATGCGGTTGTGCCGCCAGGTAGCCGAAACGCAAGCCCGCCAGCGCGTACGACTTGCTCAGCGAGCGTGACACCAGAATCTTATCGCACCGCGACACCAAGTGGGCGCAATTGCTCTCCGCGAAGTCGACGTAGGCTTCGTCCACCAGCAAGGGACACGGCAGCCGCTCGGCCACCTCCAACACCTTCTCGGCGGGAACCACCGTGCCCGATGGACTGTTCGGATTCGCCAAAAACACCAGCCGCAGATCGGCGTCCCCGGCGGCAAACGCCTCGGGCAGCGACCAGTCGGGATTGAATCGCACCTCTTCGCTGCGGGCGCCCTGCAGCCCGGCCAACGTCCTGTAGAGGATGTAGCTTGGGTAGGGCAGCCGCGCCAATTGGCCTTCGCCTACGAAGGCACGGGTGACGATGGTGAGGAGATCGTCGCTGCCGTTGCCGCAGAGGATCCAATCCGGCTCCAGCCCCAGCAATTCCGCGGCCTGGCGGCGAAAGGCGTTGGCCATTGGGTCCGGATACTTGCGCAGACCACGCGCCGTGTCTGCAATGGCCCAGGCCACCGCCGGCGAAGGCGGATAAGGGTTCTCGTTGGTGTTCAGCTTGATGAACTGGCCGTCCTGCGGCTGTTCGCCGGGCAGGTAGCCGGCCATGGCTTCAATGTTGGGGCGGAGGTAGGACACAGGGATCAGAGGTCAGAGGTCAGGGTTACAGGGATTTGGGGACTGAGGGATTTAGGGGGCAGAGGAACGAAGTCCTCAAATCCCTAAATCCCTCACTCCGTTATTCCTCGCTCTCTGGGCTTCCCCAGCGGCGGATCAGCCCGTTGGGAATGCCCAACTGGTCGCAGATTCGCGAGACGACGAAGTCGACCAGGTCGCCGATCAGCTTCACCCCGTGGTAGAAGCCGGGCGCGGCGGGGAGGATGATCGCCCCGGCCTCGGCGGCCAGTCTCATGTTCTGGATTTGCGTCAACGACAGCGGAGTTTCGCGGGGGACCAGGATCAACCGCCGCCGCTCCTTCAAGTGGACTTCAGCCGCGCGGTGGATCAGGTTGGTGCTGGTGCCGTGGACAATCGAGCTGAGGGTGCCGCTGGAGCAGGGGCAAATCACCATCCCCTCGGTTAAGAACGATCCGCTGGCAATGGCGGCCAGATAATCGCGATGGTGGTAGAAATGCAGGCTGCCCGGCTCCCCGCTTCCGAATCCCAGCACATTGCTGGAGTCCGCCGAGATCCCGGATTTGGTCCGCAGCGATTGCAGCTTGGGGTCGCGGAGCGTTTCGCCGCTGTCGAGCATCAGCGCGGCGGGATTGAAGTCGTCCAAATTGACGGTCAGATTGAGCTCTTGCTCAAGCACGATCTGGGCGGCGGCGCTAATGACCAGGTGAATGTCACAGCCGGCGGCCAGCAGGACTTCCAGCAGCCGAACGGCATAGGTCACCCCGCTGGCGCCGGTGACGGCCACCACGAAGTTGCGTTTCATAAACCACCTCGCACTTTCCGCCCCACATAAAGGGTGGCAATGCCGAAGGTCAAAGGCCGCCACCAAACCTCGCTCAATCCGGCGGCTTGCATCCGCTCCGCCAGCGCCCCGGCCTGAGGAAACCGGCCCACGCTTTCCGGGAGGTAATTGTAAGCCGCCCGCGTGTTTCGAGCCAGTCTCTGGCCGATCTGCGGCAAGAGGCGATGAAAGTACCAGCCGTAGAGTTTCCCCAACGGCCAAGCGGTGGGCATGGTAAACTCTAGCACGGCAACCCGGCCGGCCGGCCGGCAAACCCGCGTCATTTCTCGCAGGCCGGCATCCGGGTCACTGAGGTTGCGAAGCCCGAAGGCCACGCCGACGATCTGAAAGGTGTCGTCGGCGAAGGGCAATTGGGTGGTGTCCGCCTCCAGCAGGGTGACTTGGCCCATTGCACCCGTGCGGCAACATTTGCGGCGGGCAATTTCCAACATGGGTTGGCAAAAATCGGTGCCGACGACGGGCCTCTTCCCGCGACTTGCCCGCCAATAGGCCAGCGCCAGGTCGCCCGTGCCCGTGCAAACGTCGAGAATCGGCCCGTCGCCTTCGGGCGGCACCAGCTTCACCGTCCGTCGCCGCCAACCCTGATCGATGCCGAACGATAGCACCCGGTTCAGCAGGTCGTAGCGGGCGGCGATTTGGCTGAACATCTCCCGGACCCGTGCGGGGGATTTGTCGAGATCCATCAGTCCACCTTCCGAACCACGCCTTGACTAACGTCTATCAACATGCCCCACATGACGGGGGCCGAAAGGGAAATCCTCATTGTAGAGCCGCCACCTGAAGGGAGAAAGACGCCACGAATTGCCAAGGACGCATTGCCCATGTCGCGCAGGCGGCTAGAATTGGGTTCTTGATATACGGGGCAACGGACCGCGCTGGATATCTGTCGTCGCATGCAGCCCATCTTGAACGTCTATTCGTTGCCCGACGTGGTGATGCCGGAGAAAGTGGCGGGCGACACCGCCGTGGTGATCGACGTGTTGCGGGCGTCGACCACCATGATCTGTGCTTTGGCGGCCGGCGCTCACGAAGTGATTCCTTGCCGGGAAGTGGCCGACGCCCTGGTTGCGGCCAAGTCGTTCGCCCCCGACCAGCGAGTCCTGGGCGGCGAGCGTGGTGGGGCCCGCATCGAGGGATTTGACCTGGGAAACTCGCCGGAGGAATACACCCCGCAACGCGTGGCCGGCAAGACCGTGGTCTTCACCACCACCAACGGCACGCGGGCGATTCTGCGGGTTCGCTCAGCCCGGGAAGTCCTGATCGCCGGCTTCGTCAATGTCTCCGCCATGGTACAGCGATTGCTCGACTGCCGGCGGATTCACATCCTTTGCGCCGGCACCGGCGGTCGGATGAGCGAGGACGACGTACTGCTGGCCGGCCTGTTGGTGGAACGCCTGCAGCGGCAGGCGCGAAGTTCCTGGCGGAAAAACGGCCAGGCCGCCACCGCGCAGAACTTCTGGCGTCAGAGTCTCGCGTCCACACCGGGATCGGCGGTCCAGCCGGAGTCGCAGATGTTGATCGAGTGGCTCCGCGCAAGCCGCGGGGCACGAAATCTGCTGCGGCTGGGTCTGGACCGCGACATTCAAGCCGCCGCTCAAATCGACCGCTTCGCCTGCGTGCCTCGCTTCGATCCGGCCAGCCACTGCATCCGGTTGGCGTAGGACCTAGGATGTGCGGGACCAATCCTGCTCATCCGGGCTTCGCCAGCGACTGCCGGCGTGTCGTCTCCACGCCGCCGGCGGCGGGAGGCAACTCTCCCGCGTGAACGTCGTCGCGAGGGGCCTTCGAAGATCCGCCGTCGTCTCGGTAGTTTTCGCCCACCGAATAGATCAACCAGCCTCCCATGATCCTCTTGACGTGCAGCGGCTCGCCGGTAAACGGATCGGTGTAGGCCTCGGCCGGCAAGCCCAACTCGCTCAACTGCGGCGGCTGGCCGGCGGCCGGCGGATGTTCTTGGATCGCATTGAGCACCCGCAAGACGCGCACCTTGGCGCGTAGCAGGGCCACCAGCCGTTGCGAAACCCTGATCGACGGAAGCATTCCGCCGCCCACGCCCCACGCCGTTTTCGGCCGCTCGGCGATCAACTGCGCCGTGTCGCGGTACGGCCGGGGGTCCTGGGCGATGGCCAGATCGAAGGCCAGCGTCTCCAGACAGGCCGACTCCTGCCGGTTCCACATCACCCGGCTGATGAACCAATCCTGGCGATGGGGAATGGTCTTGAACTCGTCAAGGAAGGCCGCTCGTTGGCTGCGAAGCACCCAGACGTACGCCTGCATTCGATCCTGGATGGCCAGTTCGGCTTCCAGGGCGCGGCGAACCGGCTTGGAAACCGGGCCGGTCTGCAACGCCACGTCGATACAATCCGTCGCCCAGCCGCGGACTCGAAGCATGGCCAGGTAGCCGATCAACAGCGGATTGTGGTCGGCCTGGCGAGCCAACTGAAGGGCTTGCACCATCGTCCGCACCGCTTCGTCGCGCCGGCCCTCTGCCAGCAGCGGCATTGCGCGGCCGTACAGCAGCACCCCCACGTAGGCCCCGTAGCGCTCCGCCACCTTTATCGACTGGGCGATGGATTCGCCCGGCGGAAGGGTGTAGTCCAATTCCAAGTTATTGTCGCGACAGGCGGCCGCCTGGGTCAACAGCGGAACCACCTTGGCATGGGCTTGCAGAATGCGAGTAACTGCCCCAGCGGCGGCTGCGGCGTTTGAACCACACACACTGTCCGACGGCGGGAGCGCCCCGGGCACTTTCCCCATCGCCTTGTAAATTGCCGAGATCTCGGCATTGGCTTGGCGGAGGTAGGTAGCCGCGTTCTGGGCCGCGGGAATCGGGCTGGGCTCCAAGTCGGCCAAGGTGGTGGGATCGCCCGCCCGACGAATGGTCGCCAACTGGTAATCCAACCGAGCGGTGCTCGTCCACACCAACCACGCGTTCACCATTAGGACCATCGCCACCCCCGCCACCAGCGCAAGCTCGATCCATCGCAAGGTCTTCTTCAGGCGTTTCATGTCCCGATTCCTCTTTCTGGTTTAATCTTTACACCCCTAGCGCCGTTATGAGGCTCCGTTTGTATCTTCTCGTAGATATTCGGCGACAAATGATTTTATTGGCGGCGACCAAGTTGAACAGTCTCGTTATCCCGATGCGTGCACAAGGAAATCACCCCTTCGCCCAAAGCAAATCCATTACTTCGTCCCCGGCGAAATCACCAGCGCCCATTTCTGGGGGGCTAGCGGTCCCGCCCACGAACAGCCGTTGTTTGCGTAGATGTCTTGTTAGCGGTTGCCCCAGGCTTCGCTGGGCAGCGAGGGCGACGGACCGTACGATGGGTGCGACGGCGAGGCAATGGAAACATCCTCTTCCCACAGGCGGAAGCCGCCTAGAAACGCGTTGCGGTTGTCGCCGAGCCGGGCATCGGGAGGAAGAGAACGAAGTCGTTTGGCGTTGCCTCCGCCGAGCACGACGTAGTCGGCCACCACCGCCGCCTTCAGCCGCCGAACCACGTCGGCCACCGCCCGATGCCATTTCTTCTTGCCGAAGCGATCGAGCCCGCGGAGCCCCACGTAATCCTCGAACGTTCGGCCTTTGCGGTAAGGCAGATGGGCCAGTTCCAACGGCACCACCGTCTTGCCGATGACCATAGCCGAACCCAGACCCGTTCCTAGGCCGAGAAACAGCATTCGCCCGCCCTGATAGCTGCCCAGCGCTTGCATGGCAGCGTCATTGATTAGCCTCACGGGCCGTCCAAACCGTCCCTGGTAGTCCAGCTCGATCCAGCCCGCGCCCAGATTGTGCGGCTCGCTGAGCGGCCGTCCGTCAACCACGGGGCCCGGGTAGCCCATCGACACGACCTGGTAATCCCAGTGGGACGTGGCCGTAAGTACGTCCCGTACCATCTCCTCGGCAGTCATGACAGGCCCGGACACGATCTTAAGGGCCTCTTTCTGGCCGGTGGCCAGGAGCTTGATGTGCGTCCCACCCACGTCGATCACCAGCGTCTTCATTGGGGTGTTCATGGAGTATTCCGATGTCGGCATGTCTTACCGGACTTCACGCCGTTCTCCGTGCCTTTTTCTGTTTCCCTCGTATTCTATGCCTTGTGGCTAATGAAGGGCCAATGAAGGCGACGATTGGTGCCCGGCCCCCGCACTGCCCATGTCTCCCGTCTCAATCTTCTCTCCTGCACTACGCCGACCGTCCTGCGAGGCCGACGTGCCGTCGGCCGCTAGACGCCGCACGTTTCACGCCCTACGCCCCAGGTGGCACCCCTCGCCCCTCGCCCCCCGCCCCGCTAGAATACCGGCATGAGCACGGTGGGAATGCCTGATCCCGATCGTTCCAGGTCCGATGCGCTTCCAGAAGAGGTTCCCTCTCCCTGTGGGAGAGGGACGGAGGGTGCGGGCAGTGGCGCGATGGGGCAGAGTGAAG
>JAJYGU010000046.1 GCA_021784975.1 Planctomycetota bacterium | reverse complement strand
CTATCTGGTCTACACGAAGCGGATCGTGGTGCGGCGGATCCTCAAGTACCTGCAAAGCATCGGCCAAGGTCCGGCCGACGGGGTGCGGAACGTCTATTTCGGCCACATCCACCGGCAGTTGTCGAACTACTACTACCGCGGCCTGCGGTTCCACAACGGCGGGGCGCCGATCAAGGGCGTCAAGTATCGCATTCTGCAGGCCGTCGTGTAAGACGCCCCGTCAGAATAGGCTGGCGATGTTGGTTACTCAGAAATCCGAAATCCGAAGCTCCAAATCTCAAACAAGCTCTAACCTCCAATTCGCAAACACCGCAAACGGCGGCTTCGTTTGAGCATTCGAGCTTAGGATTTGCTTAGGATTTGGGATTTCGAGATTCGGATTTGACTCGGGGGTCGACCAGCTCATTTCGCGCGGCCCTCGGGGTCAGCCAGCCCGACGAGCCGCGCGCGCCAGGGCGGCCTCGATCAGGGGCACCTGAGAGTCGGCGGAGAAATGTGCTAGCGCCCGGCGGCGACCGGCGGCCCCCATCGCCTGTCGTAGCGGCGGATTCCGCACTAGCTCGATCACCGCCTCCGCCAGGGCACTGCTGTCGCAGGCTGGAACCAAGACTCCGGTCTCGCCCGGCAGCACACATTCCGGGATGCCTCCCACCGCGGTCGCCACCACTGGGACCCCGGCCGCCATCGCTTCAAGCACCACCAGCGGCAGATTCTCTTGCAGCGAGGCAACCACGCAGACATCGAGCGCCGGCATGAGGTCGGCTACGTCCGAGCGATGGCCGAGCCAGGCAATGTGGGATGCCACGCCCAGTCCCGCGGCCTCTTGCTCGAGCGACCGCTGGCACTCGGCCGACTCGGCCGCGCCGATCACCGCCAGCCGCACATTGGCCGCCGCCGCAACGATTTTGGGCAGCGCCCGAATCAGATAGACATGCCCCTTGCCGGGGAGAATCGTGCCCACGATCCCCAGCAACAGCGTGTCGTCGGGCACGCCCAGCGACGCCCGCACCTGCTGCCGGCTGGTTGCCGACGCGAGTTCCGTCGAGAGCTGCGGGACGAAATTGTGAATGGTCACGATGCGTTTGGCGGGGACCAGGTTGTAGCGGCGATGGTACCGCCGGGTGGCCTCGGAGACCGCAATCACCAGGTCGTTGCACATCCAATGGGGCTGGAATCGTTGCGAGTGGGCGGTGGCCACGCTGGGCACGCCGGCGAAGTATCGCAGCAGGACGCCGAAGAAATGGGCGCGGCTCATGTGCGTGTGCACCACCTCGATCCGCCGATGCCGGATCTCGCCGGCCACCCGCCGCAATTCGCCGGGGGGAAACCGCCGGAGATCGGAGAAGAGCACCTCCACCGGGGTGTCGGCCAGTTGCTTGGCGATCCAGGCTCCCCGCCGGCAGAGGAGCGTGACCGCGTGCCCCCGCCGGACCAACTCGCGGCTGAGCAAGGCGCAGTGCGAGATCGCGCCGTTGACCCAATCGCCCGAGACGATCTCCATGATCCGCATGTTCAACACAAGCCCAGGTTGGAAAGCAGCTTCCGCTGGTGGAACCGCAGGAAGTCGGCGGTCAAGTCGCCCGCGACGCCGAGACAGCCTTTGGCCGGCGGCGTGTGCTCCTGCTCTCGGCTGGCGAGATAGGTTTCCGGCTGATAGGCAATTTCGGCCCCGAAGAACCGCCGGCAGAATCTGGCGGCATCGAAGTCCGGATAGCAATCCAGGAGTTGCTTCTTCTTCTCCGCGTCGTAGCTGACCATAAACTGCTCACGCCGCGGGTCTGGGCCTGTACCGGGCGCGCAGAAGGGGACAGTCCCATTTTTGTGGCATCCTGCCACAAAAATCGGGACAGTCCCCGGGTCTCGGCTGCCGATGCCGATAAAGTAGAGCTTGTCGCTGGGAAACACCCGGCGGCACACGCGATGCACCACCTTGTGATAGCAGTGGCCGTACTCGCCACGTTCGTTGTGGGTAATGACCACCTCCGGCTGGATGGCCTCGGCCTGGACCTGGAGGAACTCGGTCATGGCGACGATTTGCTCCGGCCGCTGGTGGAAGAAACGGTCAACCTGGGACCAGACGTGCCGGGCCTCGCGGAAGCTGGTGGTGACCGGCCGGGCGTTGACCTTCGCGCAGGCGCGGCGGAAATTTCCATCTCTGAATTGAATGCCGCCCGGCTGTTTGGCCTGCGACATGCAGATCACGGTCACCTGGCTGCGATCGCAAATCGTCGACAGCAGCCCGCCGCAAAACAGCGATTCGTCATCCTGGTGGCTGACGACCAGCAAGACTCTTTTGTTGGTGGCGAAGCACATGGCAACCAAAAGGGGACAGGCACCGTCGCTCCCCACCCGTTTTCGTCGGGCAACCTTCAACGATGCGACGGAGCCAGTCCCCTTTTTCGCTGGGGTGATCGGTTAGAACGTGTAGCCGACCATGCCGCCCACGGTGAACATCAGCGAGGCGGGTTGCAGGCTGTCGCGGATCATGGCCGATTCCCCCCAGGTCATGAGCTCGGTGTAGGCCGTCAGGCTGAAGTGACGATAGGCGACGCCGAACTGGGCTTGGGCGGTCACCCCGAGGCGGGGATAAAGGACCGAACCCCCGGTACCATAAGTCGGGTCTACGATATCGGCGTACTGGAAGGTGAAGGCCGTCATGCCGACGCGGGCCGAGCCCAACAGGTGAAAGGTGTTTGGGTCGGCGGCCTTGCTCTCCAGCCCGATATAGGGATAAAAAGTCCACCAGGTCTCCTGATAACCGGCCACCAGGTCTTGCACCCCGGGCGTGTAAGGATCCGGAATCATGGCGTCGTGCAGGTCGCGGAGCCAGAAGCGGGTCCCCGCC
>JAJYGU010000048.1 GCA_021784975.1 Planctomycetota bacterium | reverse complement strand
CGCATTAGAGCCTTTTCGGGCATTGCTGGCGCGGACGAGGATTTTTCCGCCGACGGTGTCTTGTGGGGCGACATGCTGTTCCAGCCAGCGGCCTTCCTGAAAGTGCTCGATCCGCCCGAGCGTCTTCCCGGCGACCGTGACGGTTTCCTTCCGGCCGCCTTCAAAGCTGTCGGGATCGATTGCGTAGACGCGAACGGTGCCTTCGGATTTAGGCGGCACGGTCAGTTCGATCTCCAGGTTCTTGTCGCCGGCACGGCAATGGTAGATCGGCAGGGGCCAGCCGTCGTAGGCGAAACCGGCGCGCACGGTGGCCGCATAGCCCGGCTCGGCAAAGACCACTTCCTTGCCCGGCCGGCCGCAGAGCATTTCCAGCTTCACGCCCCGCTCTTTCAGTGATCTTGCTGAAGGGAGTTTTTCCTTGTCGGGCCAGAAGCGATCGTCCGGCGCGGGGGCGCGCTCCGCGGCGGCAGGCATGGCCGGCAACGGCGCGTGGGGCTCGGTCTGGTACCAATAGACCGTGCTGGAGAATTGCAGCTTGCTGCCCGGCTTGCTGTACTCGCGGCGGAAAAACGGATCTTCGTGCTTGCCGAAGCCGATGGCCACGCGGAGCGATTTTTGGAAGCTGATCGAGTCCTGTAGGAAGAACCGATAGGCCGACGCGCCTTTGAAGTAGGGCGAATAGCCGGTCAGCGGAAAAATGCTCTGCGATTCGGGAAAGCCCCAACTGAATCCGAACGAATCCTCCAAGCCCTGAAACTCGACCGACGCCTCCTCTTCGCCGTCGATGAAGAATTTTTCATTCTCATCGACCGGATAATTCGGGCTGCCCGGCTGGCGGACGGTGACGTTCCAACCCACTACCTTGCCCTTACCCTTGGCCTCCAGGGCCACGTAGTCGCGCTGGCCCAAGAGCAAGGTCTCCTGCCGCCAGGCGGCGTGGAAATAGCCGGCCGATTGGGGAACCTCAGCCTGGGTGCGGTACATGACGTAGCTGTAGCAGGGCATCAGCGCCCACAACGCCTTGCCCGGCTCGACCGGGCCGTCGTAGACCAGTTCCACTCGGGCCGACTTGCGAAAGGGCATGGGAAAATAGGCGTTCCATCCGCGCCGCTTGTTGACCAACGCCGTGCTGATCTCCTCGCGCTTGCCCGCCGGATCGCAGAAGAAATCGACCATCGGACAGTCGACGCTCGGTTGCTTTTCACCGTCCCAGTAGATCTTCAGCAAGAGGTCGCGGCCGAGTTTTTGGGGCGGATGGACGAAATGGCTCTGCGGCATGGCGAAGTGGATCATGGTAATGGTGGCCGGACCCTGAATATCGGCCACCACCACCCGCCGCGAAGAATTGAACCGGGCACTCAGCTCGTTTTCGATCCACAAGGCATTTTGGGCGGCGGTCCGCCCGGGAAGCAGAGTGGGCAGGTCGCGGAGATCGCCAGGGCCGGTCTGGGCCAGGGCGCTACACGCCGCAATGGACAACAAGCCGAATCCCAGCAGCCTGACGATTTGTTGCATAGATTTGTTGTTCATGCCAATCTCCTCGCGAAGATACGGGAGTTCCGGGACCGTAGCGTAGTCTTTTGCGTCTGTCTCGACCAGGACACCAATAGGATCGCGAAAACGCGAAAGAACGAAATCGCGAATCAAGCGAGATACTTACGGTTCACTTCGTAACACCGCGTCTGCCGGTTTTCATCGGACCTCGCGTTTTCGCCCTTTCGCGCTTTCGCGATAAAACCGCGGTTAACTCGGCGTTGTAGTGCTAGCCAAGTTCCGGTAGCTCGTATCGTGGCCGGCGGACGCGATTGACCAGCCGGTTGGCCGCCTCGTCGCCCACGAACTGCTCCTTGGCCGGGTCCCATTGCAGGCGGCGGCCGATCTGGCGGGTGATGTTCACCAGGTGGCACGCGCTGATCGAGCGATGCCCGATCTCCACGTCGGCCACCGGCCGCTTTCGGGTGCGGATGCAGTCCAGCCAGTTTTGCATGTGCCATTTGGCCTGCCAGAGGGCCGTCTGGTCGCTCCACTTCTTTTCTTCCTCGGCCTCGTCGACTTTTTGGAGCAGCTCCTTGGCAATGCTCTTCGGGTTGGAGGTGAACTTGTTGCGGTTGATCTCCAGTTTTCCCTTTTCACAGACAAACACCGCTCCGCCCATGGGGCCGTGACCCATCGGCAGCATAAAGCGGACCGGCACGCCGTTGGCATAGTGCATCTCGATGTGGCCCTCCGATCCAATCGGCGCGGTGTCGACCGGGCCGGTGCCGTCCATGCCGAGGGCCCACTGGATCTGGTCGACCCCGTGCGCTCCCCAATTGGTAATTTCCCCGCCGGCGAAGTCGCGCCACCGCATCCAGCCCATCCACTGGCCGTTAAAGGGCCGCATCGTCGCCTGGTTCAGCCAGACGTCCCAATTCAGCCCCTTCGGCACCGGCTCTTCCGGTAGCCCTCCGGCCGGCGAGGGCTCAGAGCTCGGATAGTTCATGGCCCGGACTTCCAAGACCCTGCCCAGTCCGCCGGTGCGGATCAGTTCGCAGGCGATGCGATTCATGGCCATCGAGCGCTGCTGGCTGCCCACTTGCAGAACACGTCCATATTTGCGGACCGCGTTGACCAGCACTCGCCCTTCGCGGATGTAAAGGGTCAAGGGTTTTTCGGCGTAGACGTCCTTGCCCGCCTGGCAGGCGTGGATGCAGGGCAGCACCCGTTGGAACTCGCCGGTGGCCACGATCACCGCATCGAGGTCCTTCCGCTCCAGAAGCTTGTGGTAATCCTGGTAGACGGGCCAGTTGGCTTTCTTCTTGGCCTTAAAGCCTTCCGCCCGCGGCAAGTTGCAGTCGCACAGGGCCACGAGCTTT
>JAJYGU010000325.1:7129-13838 GCA_021784975.1 Planctomycetota bacterium | reverse complement strand
CCGATCTAAGCCGATCTTGGCGGCCGGCGAGTCGGGCTGCAAACGGAAATCAAAATGCTCGGCGTCGACGAACCTCGGATCGGCGATGATCGAGCCCGCGTCCTTGCCCGACGCCTGCCAGGCGGCGAAATCCATCTTGCCGAACATCACCGGCGCGCCCGCGGCGTTGAAGTACAGGTTGTGGTCCAACTTAACGTACGGGTCGTCCCATGTCCCGGAGAAGAGTTGGCCGCGGTTGAAGTAAACGATGTTGTGGCTGAAGGTGAAGGCGAGATGCTTCTCCACGCGGGACCGCTGCAACTGGCCGGTCATGCTGAAGGCGAAGATGTTGTTGCGGATGACGTTTTCCTTGCCGTAGTGCTGGTGGTAGCCGCCGGTCTTGGTGTTGTAGACCAGGTTGTTTTCCAGGACGATGTCGCTGCTCCCTTCGTCGTTATAGAGCCCCCAGCCGCCGGCGCCGTAGCGGTCGTAGGAGTAGACGTCGTGGATCACGTTGTTGCTGACGGTGGTGCCGGGTGAGGGGCCCAGGGTATAGACGCCGCCCATGTCGCTCATCACCCCCCAGCCGAGATGATGGATGCGATTGAAGTCGATGGTGTTGTGGTGGGCGGCGCTCGGGCCGTAACCCCAGCGCCAGCCGACCGAAATGCCGGTGTAGTTGAAATCGGCAATCTCGTTGTGAGTGACTTGGTTGAACGGACTGTGTCCGATCCACACGCCCACGGCGCCGCGGTAGAGACGTCCGCCGCTACGAAGGATGTTATTGTGGACCACGCAGTGCCCAGTGAGCCCAGGGCTGGCGGGGTTGTCGTTGTCCCAGCCTTCGCCGATGCGGACTCCGCCGGCGGCCATGTCGTGAATGTAATTCTTCTCGACGCGGCAATTCCGGCAGCCGCGGCGGAACCAGATCGCGTAGCCGCCCACGTGGGCCACTTCGCCGTTCTCGAACGCGACATCCCGCGCGCCGTCGGCGGTAATTGCGGCTGGCACGCCCACCGCGGCCTGGCCGTCGCCATGACCTTGCGGCGGCAAGGGATACTGATCGTGCTGGAAACTCAGCCCCTTGAAGGTGACGTGCTCGATGAAACGGCCATGGCCCGGATCGCCGGCCAGCCGCACCAGTCCGGCCGCCACCGGGGCAATTACTTCCGCCTTCGCGAGGTCCTCGCCGGGAAGTGGGATGTAGGTCAGTGTGCCGTCGCGATCGAGGAACCATTCGCCCGGGGCGTCGAGCGCCGCTTTGATGTTTTCGATGTGATAGCGTTGGTTCGGGCCCCACTGGTCGAAGGCCCAAGGGGCGTTGCCAGTGAGCACCACCAGGCCGCTTTTGGGATCGACCGAGGCCACGCGATGCACCGAAACCGCCCAGGAGTGATAGGCCACGATGACCGCGTCGCTGAGCCGGTCCTTGGGGATGGCGGCCAGCGGGGCTATGTCTTTGGGATCGGCCACAAACGAGCGGTTCGGCAGCGACTCGGTCTTGCCGGTCGCAGGATTCACCACCGGCCCCGCCTTGCCGCGGACGTGGTAGTAAAACTCGTTGGGCGATCGGGCGCGGGTCGCCCGGCGGCCGTTGACGAATAGCTCGTTGAAATACCACTTGCCGGCCCGGACCTCCGGCAGGTGGACCATCCATCGGCCGTTGGCGTCGGCGGTGAAACCGGTGATCTTGCGTCCGCCGCTGAACACCGGGGATGCACCATCGGCCGCCCGATAGACAATCGGCGCCTGGGCCGTGCCGCTATCCTGCGGTCCGAATACCAGAGTTTCTTTCAGCGGGTACGTCCCGGCGGCCACAATCACCTCGACCGCCACTGTTAAGGGCCCGTGGGCCTTGAGACGACGTATGGCATCCCGAGCGGCGGCCAAGGAGGCCAGCGGCCCGTCGCTGTGTTGCGCATTCGGCCGCTCCAGCTTGCCCGACCAGGCATCGTTGCCGTCGGGGGCCACGTGCAACGTGACGGCTTGTGCGACTGGCGACACCAAGAGCACAAAAGGCACGGCAATCATGAGCGCCAGGCGAGCGGGGGGCGTCGAGACGAGCATGGCGGAGGCTCCTTGAAAGGTGAGTGGGTAGAGGTAAGAATACGGCGGGAACAACTGGGGCCATTCTATACCATCCGCCGGCGGCTGAGAATCGACGTATTCGCTAATCCATGAACACTCTGACTTACAAACCCGGCTGGGGGGACGTCCTGCCACGACTTCGGTCGCTCTATGAGCGCCGAGCCGCCGATCGCGTCTTCGCCACCATGGCCGTGCCCAGCGCGACCGTGGCCGAGTTTCGGCAGCAGTATCCTCAGGCCGAATGCGGTTATCCCGACCCGGCCGAGCGGGCCGATTTCTGGGACCGGCTCCTGCGCGAGCGATCGGCCATCGAAGACGACTCGCTGCCCAGCGCCTATTTGAGCGAGTTCGACCAGGGGCTCTACGGCGGGCTGTTGGGGGGCGAGGTCCGTTTCTTGGCCCATCCCGAGAGCGGTTGGATCTCGTCGATGGTCCCGGCGCTACTGAAAGACTGGTCTCAGTTCCGCCGGCTTCGCTTTGATGACTCGCACCCCTGGTGGCGGCGCTACGAGAGGCAGCTTGAGGTCTTCGTCGAGCACAGCCGCGGCAAATGGGGCATCAGCCACTTCATCCTCATCGACGGGCTGAACTTCGTCTTCGAACTCATTGGGGCAACCGAGACGTATCTCAGCGTCGAAACCTGCCCGGAAGAGGTCCGGCGGGCCATCGACTTCGCCTACGACTTGAATGTCAAGGTCCACCGCACGTTTTTCGAGGTTGTGCCGAGCTTGGATGGCGGCACCTTTAGCAACTTCGCCCAGTGGATCCCCGGCCAAATTGTTTCCGAAAGCCTCGACCCCTATCACATGACCTCGGTGGCCTATTTCGAGCGCTGGGGCCGCGAGCCGGCCGAGCGGATTCTGGCCGCCTTCGACGGCGGAGTGGTTCACATCCACGGCAACGGCCGCCACCTGTTGGAGGCCGCCTCGACCCTCCGCGGCCTGAAGGCGATGCTACTGGCGGACGACAAAGGTTTCCCCTTGGCATTCGACGTGCTCAAAGAACTGCGGCCGCGCGTGGGCGACGTGCCGGTGGCCGTATTCGCCGACTATTTCACGTTTGTCGATCGACTCGAACGGCACGACCTGCCCGGCGGCGTGATGTACCAGGTCAGGAAGGTGCCCGACGTCGTCGCCGCCAACCGCTGCATGGAGAAAGTCCGGGCCTACCGCGTGTAATCTGGTACTACAGAAAACGGAACGCTAATCTCCGCTAATCTGAGCCCTGCCACACGCAATTAGCGAAGATCAGCGAGGATTAGTGTTCCCCATTGATCTTTCGAATGCGTTTGACCCCGATGGCCTACTACGTAGAATAGGGTATCGACGTTGACCTTTGATTAGTTGGCAGGGCGGTCCGCCTACGGCTGCAATGCGGTTATCGAGACGGCGGAGACGCCTGCCGTTGCACTCCATGAAAAACAATCGATCTTCCACGATTCTCACCGCCCCTGCGGGCGCTTTGCCCGACCGCTTACTGCCCTTGACCACCGACGACGACGATCCGCGCGAGACGGCGGAATGGATGGAGGCCCTTGACTACGTGATCGACTCGGCCGGGCCGCGGCGGGCAACCTATCTCTTGGATCGTCTGAAGCACCAGGCGTTCCTCCGCGGTGTTCGCTTTGCCGGGGCGGCCACCACCCCGTACGTAAACACCATCCCGGTCGACCAGCAACCGCCCTATCCTGGCGACCGCGATATGGAGCGCCGCATCAAGCACATCATTCGCTGGAACGCCATGGCCATGGTTGTCCGGGCAAACAAGGCAAGCCACGGGATCGGCGGACACATCTCTACCTTTGCCTCGTGCGCCAGCTTGTATGAGGTGGCCTTCAACCATTTTTTGCACGGCAAGCGGGGCGCGCAGCCGCCCGACCAGGTGTTCTTCCAAGGCCACGCCTCGCCCGGCGTTTACGCCCGCGCCTTCCTGCTCGGCCGGCTGACCGAAGAACACCTCAACAACTTTCGCCGCGAGTTGGGCAAGGGACCGGGCCTGCCGTCCTATCCCCACCCCTGGCTCATGCCCGACTTCTGGGAGTTCCCCACCGTGTCGATGGGTCTGGGCCCGATCATGGCCATTTATCAGGCCCGCTTCAACCATTACCTGGTCGATCGGGGCATCAAGCCGGATGCCGCCGCCTCACGGGTGTGGGCGTTTCTGGGCGACGGCGAGTGCGACGAGCCGGAAGCCCTCGGGGCGATCACCTTGGCCGGCCGCGAACGGCTCGACAACCTGCTGTTTGTGGTCAACTGCAACCTGCAGCGGCTCGACGGCCCGGTCCGCGGCAACGGCAAGATCATCCAGGAGCTGGAAGGTGCATTCCGCGGGGCCGGCTGGAACGTGATCAAGGTCATTTGGGGCTCCGAGTGGGACCGGCTGCTGGCCCAGGACAGCGACGGCCTGCTGGTCCGCCGCATGGGCCAGGTGGTCGACGGCGAGTATCAAAAGTACATCGTGAGTCCGGGCAGTTACATCCGCCAACACTTCTTCGGCGTCGATCCGCGGCTGGAGGCGATGGTGGCCGACCTGAGCGACCGCCAGCTCCACCAGCTCGGACGCGGCGGCCACGACCCGCTCAAGATTTATGCGGCCTACAAGGCGGCCGTCGAAACGAAAGGGGCGCCGACGGTCATCCTTGCCAAGACCGTCAAGGGCTACGGCCTGGGCGAAGCCGGCGAAGGCCGCAACATCACCCACCAGCAGAAGAAGCTCAACGAGGACGAATTGGTCGAGTTTCGCCGCCGCTTCGACATTCCCATTTCCGACGACCTGGCCCGCCATGCCGCCTTCTACAAACCGCCCGACGACTCGCCCGAGATGCGTTACCTTCGCGGGCAGCGCGAGGCGCTGGGGGGCTTCGTGCCCGGCCGGCGGGCACCGAAGTTCAAGCTCAAGCCGCCCAAGTGGGAAGACTACGCCGAGTTCTTCGGCGGCAGCGACGGCCGCGAGGCGTCGTCGACGATGGCCTTCGTGCGGCTGCTGGCGCGGCTGATGCGCGACAAGACGATCGGCCGCTACGTGGTGCCCATCGTGCCCGACGAGGCCCGCACCTTCGGCATGGAGGCCCTGTTTCGCCAGTTCGGCATCTACTCGCATACCGGCCAGCTCTACCAGCCGGTCGACTCCGAGACGCTGCTCTATTACCGCGAGGTCAAAGACGGGCAGATCCTCGAAGAGGGCATCACCGAGGCCGGCTCGATGGCGTCGTTCATCGCCGCCGCCAGCTCGCACTCGAGCCACGGCATCAGCATGGTGCCCTTCTTCATCTACTACTCGATGTTCGGCTTCCAGCGGATCGGCGACCTGCTCTGGGCCGCCGGCGACATGCGCTGCCGGGGCTTCGTGCTCGGCGGCACCGCCGGTCGCACCACCTTGGCCGGCGAAGGGCTGCAACATCAAGACGGCAACAGCCACCTCAATGCCCTGGCCTTCCCCAATTTGCAGGCCTACGATCCTTGTTACGCTTACGAAATGGCGGTGATCGTGCTCGACGGCCTGCGGCGGATGTTTTACGAAGAGGAGGACATCTTCTACTACATCACGCTGATGAACGAGAACTACGCGATGCCAATCCTGCCGATGGGCTCGACCGAAGGCATCTGCCGCGGCATCTACCGGCTCTCCTCGCGGGACCTCGGGCCCAAAAAGCCGAAGGTGCAACTGTTCGGCAGCGGGGCCATCCTCCGCGAGTCGCTGCGGGCCCAAGAACTACTCGAACAGCATTTTGGCGTCGGCAGCAACGTCTACAGCGTCACCAGCTACAAAACGCTTTACTACGATGGCCGGTCCTGCGACCGCTGGAACCGGCTCCATCCGCAAGAGCCGCCGCGACGAGCCTGGGTGCAGCAAGTGCTCGATGGCCAATCGGGCCCGGTGCTGGCGGCTCTGGACTACGTGAGCGCCGTGGGGCTGTCGATCGCGCCGTGGGTGACGCGGGCCGGCGGTGAAGACGCCCTCACCCTAACCCTCTCCCAAAGGGAGAGGGAACACACCAATTCCCCTCGCCCTGTGGGAGAGGGGCAAGGCAAAGAGTCCCCTCTCCCTTTGGGAGAGGGGCAGAGGGTGAGGGCTTCCGGCGATGCCCGCACTGCGATCTCTTCCTACGTCGTCCTAGGCGCCGACGGCTTCGGCCGCAGCGACGCCCGAAAGGAGCTGCGGCGATTCTTCGAGGTCGACGCCGAGAACATCGCCCTGGCGGCGCTCAGCGAGCTGGCCCACGGAGGCAAGTATCCGAAGGAGAAGCTGCCCGCCGCCGTCAAGGCACTCGGCCTCGACCCCGAAAAGCCGAACCCGGTGACCGTGTGAGAACGCGAATTGTTGACAGCGCCGAGCCGCCGGGCTAAGATCGGGGACGTTGGGAGTCCCACCATTTCGCATCCAACCCCTTGACCCGCCTTAACAAAGCTGGGACCGGCGCGTCACGGCCCACAAGGGAACAGGCACATTTTTTCGGCACGACCAACCTTCGGTCGGTGCCCGGCGTGCAGGCAGCACATGGCGGTGGGGGCCGAAAAATGAGCCAGTCCGCGGCCCGGCGGTTCCCATCCTGTTAAGGCCCTTCACCCCAAAGTAGAGAGGAGCAGCCGATGAGAAGCAGAACTTGGCAATGTGTAGCAGGTATGGTGCTGTGCGCCCTGTT
>JAJYGU010000325.1:0-7119 GCA_021784975.1 Planctomycetota bacterium | reverse complement strand
GAGCGGCCGCGGCCGACGACAAGATCCCGGCCAACCCTAAGCTGTTGGTCGCGCCGCCGGAGGGGGCCATCGTGCTCTTCGGCGGGAAGGCCGAGGAAATGCGCAACAACTGGTACAGCCGCTATAGCACCGCGCCGGCGGGCTGGAAGGTCGACGCCCAAGGGGTGGCAACCCCCAATCATCGCGACATCACGAGCAAGCAAGAGTTCGGCGACTGCTACCTGCACGTCGAGTTCCGCGAGCCGCTCACCACCGACGGCAACAGCGGCGTGGGTATGGAAGGCCGCTACGAGATTCAGATCCTCAACTCCTACGGCAAGAAGCCCGAGAAACACGAGTGCGGCGCCTTCTACAGCCAGACGGCCCCCAGAGTGATCGCCTCCAAGCCCGCCGGCCAGTGGCAGAGCTTCGACATCTTCTTCCGCGCGCCGCGATTCGACGCCAGCGGCAAGCTAACCGAGAACGCCCGCGCCACCGTGTATCAAAACGGCATCTTGATCCACCAGGACCAAGAGTTCCACGGTCCCACCGGCATCCAATATCGCCAGTACCGACATGAGGCGCCGAAGGGCCCGGTGGTCCTTCAGGGCGACCACCGCACCGTGCAATTCCGCAATGTGTGGATCGTGCCCGAAAGGTATTGAGGCGACATGCATGGCGGACGGGCCCGATTTTCGCGGCGCGGAAGGCCTTGCCGTTCAGTTATGCGCGACCGCCGCGAAAATGGGACCGTCCCCTTCGCGTTCTACGTTAGAAAAACGATGATCGACGGCGTGCCAACCGGCGTGTACTGGCCGGTGAAGGTCAGACTGCCGGTGGCTTTGTTGCGGCGGAAGGCGGCGACGGCGTCGCTCCGCTGGTTGCAGGAAAAGAGAAAGCCGCCGCTGGGATCAATGCCGAAGTGCCGCGGATAGTCGCCGCGCGTCCACTGCTCGCCGAGCCACGTCAGCTTGCCGGTCTCGCCGATCGAGAACCACGCGATGCTGTCGTGCAGGCGGTTGGCGGCGTAGACGAACTTTCCGTCCGGCGTGACCGTGATCTCGGAGGTGAAATCGGTCCCGGCGAATCCCTCGGGAAGACTGGAGATCGTCTGCCGCGGCGTCAGCCGCCCGCGCCGGGCGTCGTAGCTGAAGACGGCGATCGTCGAGGCTTCTTCCTGCAGCGAATAGAGCCAACGGCGGTTCGGATGGAAGGCAAAATGCCGCGGCCCGTCGCCGGGCGGCAAGGCGACGAACGGCGGATCGTGGTCCGTCAGCCGTCCGCGCTTAATGTCGAACTTCCAGATAAATATCCGGTCGCGACCGAGGTCGCTTGCCAATACGAATCGTCCGGCCGGATCGGATTCGACCATGTGCGCGTGGGGGCGATCGTGGCCGCTGATCGCGAAGCTGCCCAGAGGCCCGCTGGCGGCGCGGGCTGGGCCGATGTCGCCGCGGCCGGTCTTAACGTCGGTCGCGGCGCCGAGCTCGCCGCCGGGGCCGATGGGCAGCACGGCCACCGTCCCGCCGGCATAGTTGGCCACCAGCACGTGCTTGCCGGCCGGGTGAACGCTGAGATGCGCCGGGCCGGCGCCTTCGGAACTGGCGGTATTGATCAGCCTCAGATGTCCGTCCGAGCGGTCGATTGCGTAGGCGCTCACCGACCCGGAGCGGGCGCCTTGATAGGTCGCGGTCTCATTCGCCGAGTACAGATGCGTTCGCGCCGGATTGAGCGCAAGCCAGGCCGGATTTTGGCCGTTGGGGAACACGCGACGCTGGACCAGCGCCCCGCTGGACGGGTCCATCTCGAACAGATAGATACCCCCTCCGCGGCCCCGGCTCCCTTCCGGCCCCTGCGGCGAACTGTACGATCCGACATAGGCCAGCAGGGGCCGACGGGCGGGCGTGGCCGGCTCCCGCCCAGCGGCCGGCAGCGCGACGCCGGCCGCGACCGCCGTGGTGGTCGTGAGAAACCGCCGCCGCGAAACCCGGTGCGTTTCCATTGGCATCTTCCTCGCTCCTGATCGAGAGTCTCGGTCGGTTGAGTGGGATTGAGTCGCGTTAGTTCAATCCAGTCAGCGCATAATAGCTTCCGGCGATTGCGAGCGACTGTCAAGGGCGGCGGTCCTGAAGTGTGCACGGGGAGTGTGAAGATCTCTGTGGCACGGGCTTCCATCCCGTGAGCGAACACGGCCAAGATGGCCATGCCACCTACCGCTGACAGAGAAATCGCTACCGTCTCTTTTCAGGCGCACGGTAGTTGCGGCGGGCCCCCGAATCGAGGATACTGCTGCCTGGGTTTATCCATAGATCGAGGGCCTGCCATGAAAAGACTGCTTCCGAGCCAATTGTTGGTGGTTCTCTGGGCAACCACCGCCGCCGTCGCGGCCGAACCCGCCTACCGCGACCTCTATCCCGACACCTGGGTGGCCACTGATGGGATCGGCCGGAGCCTGCCCGACATCTCGGTGGTGGGGCCGGTGAAGCACGATCAGCGCCGCGTGGTCGGCATCTTCTACATCACCTGGCACCGCGACAGCCTGGCCGGGATGAAGAGCCCCTACACGGCCGACGTGAGCCGAATCCTGGCCGCCGATCCAAAGGCCCGGCTCAATGCCAAGCATCCCCTCTGGACTGAAGGCTCGTACCATTGGGGCCAGCCGCAGTTGGGCTACTTTCTGAGCAAGGACAAGTTTGTCATTCGCAAAGACATGTCGATGCTGGCCGATGCGGGCGTGGATGTGCTGGTGATGGACGTCACCAACGCGGTGTGCTACTGGGACGAATGGGAGGTCCTCTTTACCGAGATGCAGAAGATGCGGGCGGAGGGGAACAAGACGCCGTCCTTCTGCTTCTGGGCCTTCAACGGGCCGGTGATCACCGTGGTGCAGAACCTGTACGAAAAGATCTACCAGGCCGGCCAGTACCAGGACCTCTGGTTCTACTGGGACGGCAAACCACTGCTGCTCTTCAACGCCCGCCCGAAGATCGATGCCAACGGCGGGGTTGCGAATCATCCCAATCCCCATTACGACGCAAAAGCCAAGAGCGACCCGAAGAACCCGCATTACGGCGACCCACGCTACACCGAGCAGTTCTACAAGGACTACACGCCGGAGGTCAAAAAGTTCTTCACGCTGCGAAACATGTGGTGGGGGTACTACAAGTGGGCGGGAAAGCGGTACATCGGCACCGAAGACAACTGGAGCTTCGGCTATGACCTGGGCGACGAGAAGGTCAAGGCGATGAAGCCCGACCAACTCCTCTCCCGGCACCACGGCGTCCAGGAAGAGGCGGCGGTCACGCCGGCCCAACATCCCGCCAGCCTCACCGGTAAGTCGTGGTCCCGCGAGCACGGCGAGCCGCAACTGAACCAGTTCGACCTGCCGGTGCCCAGCTACGTGCCCTGGCTGGGCAAGACGGTGGAGCACCCCGAAGGCTACGGCATCTATTTCCAACAGCGCTGGGACGAGGCCCTCCAGGCCAATCCGCAGTTTCTCTATATCAACGACTGGAACGAGTGGACGGCCGGGAAGTATTCGCCCCCCAAGGGGAAAACGTTCCCCTTCATGCGCCGCCAGAGCGATTACTTCTTTGTCGACCAATACGACGCCGAGTTCAATCGCACCATTCAGCCCATGAAGGGCGGCTATACCGATAACTACTACATGCAAATGGTGCAAAACATTCGTCGCTACAAAGGCGTCCGCCCCATCCCCGTGCTCCGCGGGCTGCACACGGTGAACATCGACGGCGATTTCGGCGATTGGGCGGGTATCGACGTCGAGTATCGCGATACCGTGGGCGACACGATCCACCGCGACTATCCGGGCTACGGCGGCCTGCACTACCAGGACGATTCCGGCCGCAACGACATCGTTACCTGCAAGGTCGCCGTCGACAACGAGAATGTCTATTTCTTCGCCGAAACCAACGCGCCGTTGACGCCACACACCGGTAAGAACTGGATGCTGCTACTGATCGACGCCGACCAGAACCACCACACCGGATGGTGCGGCTACGATTACCTGGTGAACCTGAAAATCCTCGACGATAAGACCACCACGCTGATGCGGTACGATGCGAGCTCGCCGAAGGGGGCGTGGGTCGAACAGGCAAAGTTGCCCTACCGCTATGCAGGCAACAAGCTGGAGCTGGCCATTCCGCGTCAGCTTATCGGCCTGCGGGGCGACGCCCTAAGCTTCGACTTTCACTGGTGCGACAATCCGACCGATCTGAAGGACCCGATCTCGCTGTGCATTAGCGGCGACAGCGCCCCCAATGGCCGCTTCAACTACCGCTGCCTGTGGAAGAAGTAGGTCCCATCTGGCGGATGGGACCCATTGCGATTCGACGAGTACCAACCGCGCCAAGGGTGGGGGATGCGTCAAATCATCGACGCCGAAAGACCAATACTTGGACGTATCCCCTTGGCTATGACCCTACTCGGGGAACACATGGACACGGCTAGTCGGGTCAGCCGGTCTCCACCGCCAAGGCTACGGCTTCGCCGCCGCCGATGCACAGCGAGGCGATGCCCCGCTTGGCGCCGCGCTGCTTCATGGCCGCCAGCAGGGTGACCAGCACGCGGGCCCCGCTGGCGCCGATGGGATGTCCCAAGGCCACCGCCCCGCCGTGGACGTTCACCTTGTCGTGCGGAATGTTCAGGTCTTTCATGGCCGCCATGGGAACCACCGCAAAGGCCTCGTTGATCTCGAACAGATCCACTTGGCCCACCGTCAGCTTCAACCTCTCAAGCAGCTTGCGGATGGCGCCGATGGGAGCCAGTGTAAACCACTCGGGCTCCTGCGAATGTGTGGCATAGCCGAGGATCCGCGCCTCGGCCGCGACGCCGAGCTGCCGGGCCTTCTGGGCCGACAGCACCACCACCGCGGCGGCCCCGTCGTTGATGCTCGAGGCATTGCCGGCGGTAACCGTGCCGCTCTTGCCGAAGGCCGGCGAGAGCTTGCGGAGCTTTTCCTCGTTGAAACGGGCTAAACCCTCGTCGCGGTCCACCGTGACGGTGGCGCGCCGATCGGGAACCTCAACCGGGGTGATTTCCGCGGCAAACAGGCCCTGCTCTTGAGCGGCGATCGCCCGCTTGAAGCTGGTGACTGAGTAGTCATCCTGTTGCTGGCGGGAAAACTGATATTTCTCGGCACAGCGATCCCCGCAGGTGCCCATGTGGATGTTGTTGTACACGTCCCACAGGCCGTCGCGGATCATCGAGTCGACCAGTTCGCCGTTGCCCAGCCGGTAGCCGTTCCGCGCTTTGGGGAGCAGATAGGGGGCGGCCGACATGTTTTCCGCCCCGGCGGCGACAATCACCTCGGCATCGCCGGTCTTGACGGCCTGCGAAGCCAACATGACTGCTTTGAGGCTCGAGCCGCAGACCTTGTTGACCGTGGTGGCGCCCACCGAAGGGGACAGCCCGGCGCCAATGGCCGCCTGCCGGGCCACGTTCTGGCCCAGGCCGGCGCTCAGCACGTTGCCGACGATGACTTCTTGAACCTCGGCCGCGGGAAGGTTGGCGCGGCGGATGGCTTCCTTGATGACCGCGCTGCCCAGTGCGGGCGCCGACACTTGGGAAAGGGTTCCGCAAAAGCTGCCCAAAGGCGTGCGCACGCCTCCGGCCAACACGACATCATGGTTCATGGTGGTGCCTTTGTGAAGGATGGTGGAGACAACGGGCTTACATGTACATGCCGCCGTTGACAGGGAGGACCTGCCCGGTGATATAGCTCGCCTGGGGCGTCGCCAGGAAGAGAACCGCGGCAGCGATCTCGTCCGGGCGGCCCAAGCGGCCCATCGGGGTCATCGCTTGGACGGCGGCCAGGGCGGCCTCGGGCATTCCCTTGGTCATGTCGGTGTCGATGAAGCCCGGCGCCACCGCGTTGACGGTCACCCCGCGCCGCGCGACCTCGCGAGCCAGGGTCATGGTGAAGGCGATCAGGCCGCCCTTGGAGACGGCGTAGTTGATCTGGCCGAAGTTGCCCGTCTGGCCCACGATCGAGGCCAGGTTGATCACCCGCCCCCAGCCGCGCTCCACCATGCCTGGCAAGATCGCCCGGGTGACATTGAAGGTCCCGGTCAGATTCACCTCCAACACCTCGTCCCACAGGGCGCGGCCCATTTTGAGGAACGTCTTGTCGCGAGTGATGCCGGCATTATTCACCAAGATGTCGATGCCGCCAAACTCATCGAGAATGGCGTTCACCATCCGCTGGGCGTCGGCTTCGCGGGCAATATCGGCCTGAAAGAGATTGGCGTGGACTTCCAGTTTGCGAGCTGCCCGGCAGACGTCTTCAGCCGCGTCGCCGCAGCGTTGGTAATTGATGGCCACATCCGCTCCGGCTTCCGCCAAGGCCAACACGGTGGCCCTACCGATTCCGCGTGAGCCGCCGGTGATCAGGGCCTTCTTCCCCTGCAACACCTTGTGGGCCTCGCGTTGTTGCTGGGGTTGGCTGGCCGGCTGCCGCGTTTCTGGAACTTGGTCAACAACGCTCATTTCTCAACTCCTTGTGTTAGTCTTCCACCGCATCGGATGCGACGGGCCGTTGAACCTTTGGTACAAGTATGGCGCGACTGGCGACACAAAGGCATCAGAACATTCCTTTCGCGGCGCCAGAAAGTTTCTGCACGGCGCGTAGGAGAATTCCCCTAAGTCAACCGCATCGACCCTAATATGACGCAGCTTAACGACGAGCCGTTTATCGCAGCGGAGAGGCGGATTTTTCCGCAATTCCCCCGGTTTCTTGCCATATCCCAGCACGCCTGCCGGCCCGCTTTGTGCATGTGCGCTACGCGCGCATAAGGTCCCGATTGAAGGGGGGGACGGTGCGCGACAGCCCAGTTTTGACGACAACCGCGGGTTGACAGCCCTCGCAGCCGCGCCAATAATCGCGCTACAGTACACGCGTTTGTGCAGACGCACAACTTTCGAGGCGAAAGGGCCGAACGCTGACGCCAGACCTTTGCATTGCGAGTACGACCTAACGAGGTCTCCCTCGGATACTAGGTTTTGTCGGGAAACTGGTATTTTCTTGTTCTGAGGATTTGTGGACAATGATGCCTCGACCCTAACTACGGAGGCAAGGGATGACGAGACATCAGCTTACGGACGAAGAATGGGAATGTATCG
>JAJYGU010000041.1 GCA_021784975.1 Planctomycetota bacterium | reverse complement strand
AGAGCGAAAAGCCAAACCTTACGGTCGGCCTTGGGTTCTCACTCAGCGACTGTCGGGACAAGGCTGGTCTCGCGGACGATGTGTGCGTCTACCTCTTGCGTCACGCCTTCGGCACCAACGCCATCCTGAACGGCGTGGACGTGGCGACGGTGGCGCAACTGATGGGGCACAGCAGCCTGGAGATGATCTCCAAGGTATATTGTCACCTGGCGGACGAACATAATCACCTCCAAGAGGCGGTCGAGAAGGTCAGGAAGCGACCCCTTGCCGTTTCCAAGTCTCAGCCAGCCGGGCTGCGTCAAGGTTCTTAAAGACGCCGCCGGAAGGCCGGCGAGGGGCAACCTCACCGGCCTCCACGCGGCAGCTATCCAGATAGGCCGTAAGATCGGCCTCGGCGAAGACGATCTTCCCGCCGACGCTGACGACCCCATGACGGCAACCGTACCGCCGAAGCCGGCTTGCACCAGGTGATAGACCTTGAACGGGCCTTCCACCACGATAAGCGGCAGCCCTTCGGGCGTGGTCAGCGCTTCGCGAAGCCCATACACCACCCGCCTCTTCGGAAATCCCTCCGGCCAGCGATAGCGGGCTGGTGGGAGGGGACATGAACCGATTATGGGTGTTCGCCATATTGCCGAAATTAGTATTGTGTCCTCTCCCTACCTCCCTGAAGCGATACCCCCTCCAACAGTAGGTTCCGCAAGTTGGGGCGAATGAGCCTGATGGCGCATTGACGCACCGATGCCATCCGGTATCCTGAAAAGTGGCAATTTGTCGGTCCGTCTGTGGAGAAAAATGATGATTGCCGCAAGATCTGGGGGGGGCACGTCGCAAGTTCTGGCAGTCGTTGTGGTCGTTGTGGGCTGGCACGCCCGCGTCGCGAACACAGCCGAGGTTCAAGACGTTGCTTCCTACAATAACCGGGGAACGGCTTGGTTGGAGAACGGTGATTACGATCGCGCTATTGCCGCCTTTGACGAAGCCATCAGATGCAACCCTAATGATGCCAGAGCCTATTACAATCGTGGGTTGGCACGTGGATACAAGAAAGCGTACGAGAAAGCCATCCAGGATCTCACCCGCGCGATCGACCTTGATCCAAAAGACGCGTGCGCTTACTGCAATCGCGGGTTGGTCAGCGGATATGCTCAGCAGTACGATCGTGCCATTGAGGACTTCACTCGCGCCATAAGCCTTGATCCCAAGTACGTGAACGCTTACTTCTGTCGTGGCTGGGCTCGGGCCAGAAAGAAAGATTACGATCGTGCGATTGCGGACTACACGCAAGCGATCAGCCTCGATCCAAAATGTGTCCGCGCCTACTTCAGCCGTGCTTGGACTTGGGCAGAGAAGAAGGAATACAACCGCGCGATTGCGGACTATGACCGGGTGATTTGCCTCGATCCCAACTTGGCGCTGGCCTATTGTAATCGCGGTATCGCTAAGGCATGCAAGAAGGACTACGACAAAGCCATCGCCGACTACACGCAAGCGATTGGTCTCAATCCCGCCGACGGCTACATGTATAACAAGCGCGGCGAAGCCTGGATGGAAATAGAATCCGCGACGGAAAAAAAGCAGATGAAAAAATCGCTTCCCGATTTTGCCCAGGCAATCAGGTACGGCCCCAATGATGCCCGCGCCTATTACAATTTCGGTATGGCTTGTTTGTACGAGCGCGAATATGATCGAGCCATTGCCAATTTCACTCGGGCGATCAGCCTCAATCCCAACGATTATGCGGCTTATTACCGGCGAGGTATCGCCTTGATCATGAAGGGGACATACGACGCAGCGACTACCGACTTGCTTGCGGCGATCAAGCTTGACCGGGCGAATCGCATGAATGAGCGAGCTGCAGCATATGCGGAGAAGGGCGATTTCGAAAAGGCTCGCAAGTGTGAAACCAAGGCCATCGAAGCCTTAGGCAAAGAGACCGAGAACCGGGACTTTCTTTTTCGCTTGGAACTCTACAAGCAGAACAAACCGTACTACCCGGAAACGAACTAGCGCCAACCGCACCGGGCGGAGCGCCTGATCACTTCTCTGAATACTGCGATCGGCCGGAAGACGCTGCACTAAGCGGCCGTCCGTTAATAGCTTCCACTTTCGCCAAGGGGACAGTCCCATTTTCGTCGGACGAAAATTGGGACAGTCCCCAACTTGTTCTTGGACGGCCGCTAAGAGGAGGCCGCGGCGGCAATGGGGTCGACGGTCCGGCCGGACTGTCTTCCCGTCGCGGCGGGCCGAAGCAGGGCGGCGGTCCTGATCGCGGCGGCGCTGAGATGTCTTCTCGCTTTGAGATACACTCGCGGATGCGTTCGATCGCGCTGCGCAGTTCCACGCTGGGGTCTCCCTTGTTTCTCGCGCGCTTCATGATCTGGATTGCCCTCTCCCACGACTCGTTGGCCTCATCGCGCCGTCCTAGGTTATGCATCACAATGCCAAGTTCGAAGCTGACGGTTGCGATATCGAGACTGTGGGGGCTGTCGGGGGAAGAGCCCCCGAGTCGTTCGTACAGTCGAATTGCATGTTGGTAGGCAACCTTTGCTTGCTCAAGTTGATTGAGTTGCTGCCGGACGTCGCCGACCCGCCGCGTCGCCAAGGCAATATGCCCGAGATAGGCTGCTTCCTTGCTGCCTCTATACTGAGCCAGACGATCGTAGAAAGCCAGCAGGTCGTCGAGCACAGCCGCAGCCCCTTCGGAAAGAACGGGTTTGACCTTTGCGTTACTTCCGCGCCTTTGGCTGGTCTGACTGCCGCTCGCGTAAGGATCGGGAGGAGCGAACTGTTCGTAGATCCGGTCCAATACGTTCATGGCCGTGCGCGTCACTTCTTGGGCGCGCTGTCGCTGCGTTCGTTCACCGATTAACGCACGCGTTGTGCGAATGTATCCGATCGAGGCAACCACAGTGACCGCCAGCAGCAGGATCATGCAAGTCAATGACAGGCCTGCTACTAGCGGATTGCGGCGACACCAACGCCATACGTGTTCAGCAGTCGTTGTGCGGCGGGCTAGCAGGGGTCGGTCTTCCAGAAACGACCGCAATTCTGCCGCGAGGTCTCTCGCCGAACTGTAGCGATGATGAGGTTCATGGGCGATGGCCTTTAGCACGATGGTCTCCAGGTCGCGAGGGATCTCCGGTCGCACGCGGCGCGGCGGCGGCGGCTCTTCGGTAGCAATGCGCTTCAGAAGCTGGCCGCGATTCGGGTCCCGGTAGGCCGGCTGCAGGGTGAGCATTTCGTAGAGCGTCAGTCCCAGGCCATACACGTCGCTACGATAGTCGGTTTTGCCCTTTAATCGTTCCGGCGCGATGTACGCGGCCGTTCCCAGAATATCTCCGGCACTGCTAATCTGGTCTTCCTCAAACGCCTTCGCCAGGCCGAAATCCGTCACCCAGACGACTCCCTGGATGTCAATAATCAGATTGGCAGGCTTGATGTCCCGGTGCAGGACCCCTTTGCTGTGGGCGTACTCCAAGGCATCTGCAACCTGAATGCCGAGGCGAGCCACTTCGCGCCAGTAGGATCGTCCACCGTGCTGCTTCTTTGCCCTTGCGATTGCTGCCCGATCGTTGTCCCAGACTCTTGCGCACGTATCAGTATCCCCCGTAGACCTTTGCGCCTCGGATTCAGCGGGTTGTGGTGCAGCCGACGGTGGGGCGACGGCTGAGACGGCTGCCTCGACACGAGCGCCGCAAGAATTATCTACAGGGCGTCTATTGCCCAGTATGTCGCCAACGATGGCGCTCAGCCGCTCCGCGTAAACCCCAGCATCTAGGCGTCTCAGCCGTGCACACACGCGATCCAGTCCAACGCCCTCGATATATTGCATGACATAGTAATAGAGGCAATCATCCTGTTGCCCGACGCCGAACACCGGCACGATGTTGCTGTGGTGCAAGCCCGCCGCGGTGCGCGCCTCGCGATCGAATCGCTGCAGGTGTCGTGGGGCCAAGATCGCAAGCTGGGGCAAAACTTTGATGGCCACGCGACGCGCGAGCGATTCCTGAACTGCTTCGTAAACGATCCCCATCCCACCGCGACCGATCTCGCGAATGATCCGGTAGTCGCCCAGACGATCGGGCGGGATTGCAGTCAAGCTGAGGCATCCGGACACGATGTCCCCCTTGGCATTAGCCACCTGTTCCATCATGGTGATGGTCGGGAATAACTCGCGAATGTCGTCGGCCAGTCCGGGGTGGGCAGCCGCGTAGTCGTCGAGAGAGGGATTCTCTCCATGGCGCAGCCGCTCGGCAAAATCGGTGGCCAGGGCCTCTATGGGGTCGCGCTGCGGTTGTAATTGGTCCGTAGAGGGGGGTTCGTCTGGTATGCCCACTTCTAGACTCCCTTGCGATCGTCGACAAAGCCGGGCAACTGGGCCGTGATCGTCTTGAGCCGCCGAACGGCCCGCACATATCGGATGCTGGCCGCTTTTTCTTGAATGTTCAGAGTCGCAGCCACTTCACTGTTGCTGAGTTGCTCAAAATGCCTCATCGCGAGCACCTCGCGGTCAATCTCGTCCATCTGATTGAGAATTTGCCTGAGTTGCTCGGCTGCTTCCTTGCGGATAGCTGCCTGGCTTGGCGAGGTCAAGTGACCCGAAAGCTGGATAGCGAGGGCGGCGGAAGTCGCTTGCGGCCAAGAGCCTCCCCAAATCGGGACCTCTCTTTCTGCATCGCGCATCTCGGCGCCGAGATGTCGGCGGTGTACCACAATCATCGTTTGCAAGACAACCATCCGCAGCCAGACGTACAGCGACGTTGCCGAATCGCCGGTGAATCGCTCGACGTGATCGGCCGCCCAGATATATGCCTCTTGAAGCACGTCGTCCGGATCAACGCGGCTGCGCAGCCGATAGTCGAGGCGGAATTGGATCGTTCTCCACAAGCGTTGCCGGTACGTCGAGAACAACTGTGCCAGCGCTTCGCGGTCCCCGCCTTTCAGCCGCCCCAGCAGTATCGTTGACTCACGCGTCGGGTCCGGCACGGGCTCTCACTCCCGATAAACGCACATGGAGGCCGGTTTTCTACGGCAAACGCCCCCGTATTTTACACCAAACGCTCCAGAATTGCAGTTGCGGCGCGCGTCCTGGGCGCACAATTCTCCGAAAAAAACCGGGCGAGTCGTAGAAAATGCCACCCCCCGCGCATTTCCTAATAGCGGCTGCACGAGATGCGATTCAAGAACGAAGCCCAGGGTGGTCGGAACGCCGGGCATGGCACCTTCCGGAACCGGCAGATAACGTCGGGGCACGTAAAGTGATGTTACGTATGCCGTTAACCGGGGGGCAGCCTATATGCTCCGATCCCGGTGTCGATTGCGCGTGTGTATGGACTACCGCTGGAAAAACGAAAGGAGGTGCAAGGCGCCGTTGGCGCAGAACTGAAAAACGGGCACATGAGCAAGGCCGACCAACGCCGGCTGGAACGTCTTGAGGCCGACTCGAGGTCGAACTCCGGAAGAAAAAATCGGCGCGTCGCACCTCGGGCGGCGATTGCGGATCGTACGATTTGTCTTCAAGTTCTCTGGGTTTTCCTTTTCTCAACTCTATGACAGGAGGGATGTTCCGTGAGATCATCCAAGTCTATTCGCGGTTTCACTTTGGTGGAGCTCCTGGTGGTCATTGCGATCATCGGGATTTTGATTTCGCTGTTGTTGCCGGCGGTGCAAGCTGCCCGCGAGGCCGCCCGCCGGGCCCAGTGCGTCAACAACCTGAAGCAGCTCGCCCTGGGCTGCTTGAACCATGAGTCGGCGGTCAAGACCTTCCCGACCGCCGGTTGGTCTGCTGCGACTATCGGCCACCCCGATGCCGGTGTCGGTCCTACGCAGCCGGGCGGCTGGCTGTTCAACATCATGCCCTACATTGAACAGTCGACCTTGTACAAGACCCAACAAGGGCTGACGGGGCCTGCCTTGCTTGGCGCGGCAACCACCCTGGTGACGACGCCCTTGGCCGCCATGTACTGCCCCAGCCGGCGTCCCGTGCAAACGTATCCCATCAGCAGTCTAAGACCCGCCGCCACGGCTGGAGATCCTGCTACGGCGGCTCTTATAGGCGTGGTCGGGGCCGCCGGTACGGGGCTCGTGTACGACACGAGCGCTACGGCTGTGGCGAGCACCGCACTTAGTGGAGTAGCGGCTGTGGCTCGCAGCGACTATGCCGGCAATGGCTACGCCTACGATCAATATCCACTGGACGGCACGTTTGGGATCGCCCTGGCTACGCTGCTTGCCCTGCCCGGCGGCCAGTCGCCGTCCGGCGAGTACGGAGCGGACCTGTTCATAAACACGGGAACGAACCTCGAGCAGATCAAGGCACAGTTGGCGACGTGGGATGTGTCCCAGAACTATTACGCCTTCGGCATGCAAGGCGGCGTCTTCCACTTCGCCGCCGCGATCACCATGGCCCAGATCTCCGACGGAACGAGCAACACCTATCTGTGTGGCGAGAAGTATATAGACGCCAACAACTATGCTAGCGGCTTGGACTCTGGTGACCAGTGGTGCGATTACGGGGGCTACGATGTGGACACGATTCGTTTCGTGGACGACAATACCGCGGCCGGTTTCGGCTCCAATGGCTACCAACCGCGGCAAGATAGGCAAGGTTACGTCAACTGGCGTCTTTTCGGCAGTGCGCACGCCGGCATGTGCAACATGGCCTTCTGCGACGGCTCGGTGCACCAAATCAGCTACGGAATTTCGCCGGCGATTCATCGGGAACTAGGCAACCGCGCCGACGGCAATGCCATCGACGCCAGCATGTACTAATCTCGGTTAGTATGTGCGGATTGCGTGTGACATTGTTGGGCGGGGCGGGCACTCTTCGGCGAATGCCCGCGCCCCGCCCTCTTTGCACGCGACAATCCCCTGTGGCCCGAACGCAGATGGCGATAACGGGTTCCTTTCTCAAGTACTGTTTGTCTGAAATTCTTTGAGGTGAACTGATGAAACGACTCTCAACGTTCGTAATGCTTACGATGTTGTTCGGTGCTGCTGTCAGTGCTTATGCGACAGACAGGCCGAATCCCAGCGGAACCTGGAAGTTGTCGATCGAAGTCGACGGACAGACCTACGAGTTTACGCTAAAGTTGAAGTGTGACGCAAGTAAGCTCACCGGAGCCATGGTTGGCGAGGACGGCAAGGAGAGCCCGCTGCAAGATGCCAAGTTCAAAGGCGGCCTTTTCTCGTGCACGGTAATTCGCGAGGAAGACGGCGAGAAACTTCCCGTGAAAGCGACGGCAACAATCATCGGCGACACGATGAAGGGCAAGGCAACCTTCGCGCTCAACGGTGAGACCAAGAACTTGGCCTTCGAGGCGAAACGTGTCGCGACGCCGAAAGCAAATCCCACGGGCATCTGGAAGCTCTCGATCGAGGTCGACGGCCAGGATTACGAGTTTACACTGAAGCTGAATCGCGACGGTGCCAAGCTCACCGGCGCGTTGGTCGGCGAGGACGGCAAGGAGGCTCCGCTACAGGACGTCAAGTTCCGTGACGGCGTCCTCTCGTACAAGGTGATCCACGAGGAAGGCAGCCAAAAGATCGCGGTCAAAGCCACCGCGACTATCAGCGGCGACACAATGAAGGGTAAGGCGGTATTTGAACTCGATGGCGAGGCGCAAAATGTGCCATGGGAGGCCAAGCGTACCAAGGGCTAGCCGCCTGCGCCAGTGCGACTGGCTCGCGGTTAGGGCTGGGCCACAGACGTCTTGCAGCCTGCGAAGGCGTCGCAGTGTTGCGCCCGTCGCTCAGACGGATTAATGGGCGATTGCTACACGAGCTCGTTGTGCCCTCTGCGGGGCGGGCATTCCTCCGCGAATGCCCACCCCACTGTTAATAGCAGTAAACGCTTCATGCCAGTTGGGTGCATCACGCGCATGCAGCGGTCGCGAGCAGCCCTTATTGGCCGGCTTGGTTTGACGTCGAACCTGGACCTTACTGAATTGATGGTTCACCAGCCCACGACGCCCTGTAGGGCGCCTTCCCGCACCGCCCGTCTGGAAGGAAAGCATGTTGTATGAAAGCTGTTGTGATGTTGCGCGTTGGTACCTTGGGCTCTTGGCAATTGCAGTCGTGAGCGGTTTTTGGGCCGCGGTGCTGCCCGTCTATTCGGCAAGCGCGGAGCAGCCATTTGCAACCAAGACCCAGGGCCAGCCGTTGGCGAAAGACTACCGCGAGCGGAGGCATGCCTTTTTGGAGAGCTTTCGCCGCAACGATTCCAGCAATATCCACGCACAATTGGCGAGGCTCCGGCTGGGGCTGCCGGTCGACGATCGGCGGATCTCCGAGTCGCTGGAGCGCATCCGCGCGCGCCGCGACTGCGCCGACTTCGACATGGCCGGCGTGATTCGCCTGCTCTACCAGTTTGGCGACAGCCCTTTGCTGAGCAAGAAGGCCATCAACGACGTTCGCCAGTGCGTGCTCGAGTTCAAGTACTGGCCCGACGAGCCGGGCGTAGACAGCATGTGTACGTGGTCGGAGAACCATCATATTCTCTTCTCCTCGGCGGAGTATTTGGCCGGACAACTCTACCCGGACAGCCTGTTTACCAACTCAAGCCAGACCGGCCGGCAAAAAATGGATCGCGGCCGGCGCCGCGTTGCCCGCTGGCTCGATTTGCGCTACCGCACGGGCTTCAGCGAATGGCTTTCGAACGTCTACTATGTCGAGGACATGGTGGCGCTGGTGAATCTGGTCGACTTTGCGCACGACGCGGAGATTGCCCAAAAAGCGACCATGGTCTTGGACCTCATGTTGCTCGATATGGCGCTCAATCATTTTCACGGCACGTTTGCCAGCACCCACGGGCGCAGCTATTTTCCCGCCAAGGCCGACGGTACGCGGGAGAGCACGTCGTCGATCTACGGGCTGCAATTCAGCTTGAATTCGCTGGGTGACGGCAACATGGCCGCGGTGGCGTTGGCGCTGAGCCCCAAGTACCGCATGCCGGCCGTTCTGCAGGAGATCGCCACCGACACGCCCGCCGAGTTGGAAAATCGGCAGCGCGCGGGAATTCGCGTGGAAGAGGCGGCCCGCTGGGGGTTGGACTGCACGCGGCTGGACGACGGCATGACGTTTTTGAGCCTGGAGGCGTACACACATCCCCGCATTATCGATTTGACGATGCGCATGTTCGACCGGTACCACTGGTGGCAGAACCGCTTTTTCGCTCCCTTTCAACGAAACCGGCGGCTGATTGAGGCGTTTCGAAGCTTGAAGCTGCTGCCGCTTTTGATCTGGGTTTTCGAGCGGGATCTGACGCGCAACATGCGGCCCGAGGTGAACATCTACACCTACCGCACGCCCGACTACATGCTCAGCAGCGCCCAGGATTACCGCGCCGGCTACGGGGGCGACCAGCAGCACGTGTGGAGCGCGGCCTTGGGCAGCCGCGCCATCGTGTTCACCACGCACCCCGTGAGCAACCGGAGCGAGTCGCCCAGTGAATGGGTCGGCAACGGGACCATGCCGCGAGTCGCCCAGGTGAAGAACGTGCTGATCGCCGCCTACAATATCTGGACCTGGCCGGGCCTCTACGTGACGCACAGCGATCGCTACACGCACGCTTGGTTTCCCAGAAGCGAGTTCGACGAAACACGCGATCAGGGCGGCTGGCTTTTGGGCCGCAAGGGCAACGGCTACGTGGCCCTTTGGTCGCAGGAGCCGCGCCATTGGCAGACGGAAGGGCCGTGGAAGGACAAGGAGGTCATTGCCCCGGGTAGGAAAAACATCTGGATCTGCGAGCTTGGCAGCCGCGCCCAGGATGGAACATTTCCACAGTTCGTTGAGAAAGTCTCGCATGCCGCGATCACGACTCACGGCCTGCACGCCCGCTATCGTTCGCCTTCGCAAGGACTCTTGGAGTTCGGCTGGACGGGCCCCTGCCGGCACAACGAAACGCCCGTGCAACTGCACGACTATGACCGCTACCGCAATCCGTACGTGACCGCGGCATTTCCCGCCGACGGGATCGAAGTACGCAGCAAAAACCATTGGCTGAGGTTGGACTACGGGACGCTGCGGCGGGCCGCCAGCGACTTCCTCGGCGAGCCCGGCGGCTGGACCAGTCCTTCCCAATAATCTCGTCCGGGCGAAGCCGACGGACCGACGGGATACAAAAGGGGTCAGAACGATTTTATGGAAGACTCGTCTTATCGGGCATCGCTCACCTACCGAAGAACAGTTTCGCCCCGTTTTCTTCCCCCCATCGGTAAAGGAGAACGCGGACCGCCATCGAAACCGAATGGCAGATTGACAAGCCAACACCCTTCTATATCCTGAGGGGCGATCAAGAAGCCCACGGTTAGTAACACAGGGAGAGAACATGAAACTTGCTGCCAAGCTCGCACCGTGCATGCTGCTTGTGGTCTGGCTGATCGGATCGGCGTCCGCTTCGTCGCGGGCGGCGGAACCGATCCGCAAGGAATATGACCTTCTGCAGAAAATGCCGCGCCAGATCATCGAGCAGATGATCCCTCGGCAACCCGGCGTCATCATCCTGGGACGCGGCGGCTGCCGGTATCTGATTGCCGCCGTTGTCACCGGCGACCAGGCGCGGGCCGACGACGCATGGAAGTCCATCGAGGCGACTTTCGCACGGCAAGTCGCCGACGGAGGCTTGCGGGGCGGCGGGGAGCCGGGAGATGGTCCGTACACGGTCCACAGCATCCGCGTGGAAAACATGTACTTCTTCCTTCAAGAACTCGGACACGCGCTATTGATCGTCCAGGCCTCGCCGATGGAGCCCCATTTCCACGACCGCATCGCGGCCCTGAAGCCAAGGCTTTGCAAGGCCTGCGATTTCATTCAGAAGGGCTATTCGACCATTATCCCGAAGGTCGGCGCCACCACTAACCGGCTTCTGATTGCCGCCAAGGCATTCGGATTGTGCGGCCTGCTTCTCGACGACCAGCGCCTCAAGGATTCTTCGAGCCGACTGGTGAAAGCCGCTCTCGCGCGCCACGACCAGGGCGGCGTCTTCATAGAACGTCATGGCCGCGATTCGAGTTACAATGCCGTGTCCATTCTGATGGGAACGCATCTAACTCTGTACATTCCCAACCCGGAACTGGAGGCCGCCTTCAAACAGGCAATGGCTTGGGAGAAAACCCGCATCAAGCCGACCGGCGAGGTGGAGGTGGCGGGCAACACCCGAACGGGCGTCGGCAAGGAGCGATCCAAAAGCGGCGTCCCCAAAGAAGTGAACTACCCCGAGGTCTCGCAGACGCTCTGGTACTACGGAGCGCTGCACGACGACCCCAGCGCCATCGCTCTGGCGATCAAGGTCGACGAGTACCGGCGAACCAGGCGATAACACGCTGGAGCGTGGGAAGGCTGTGCCGGCAGAAGCGGCCCAGACAACCGCGCTCCACAGCCACCAATCGATTCTCGCGCGCTTCGGGGACCCCTTTCGGGCAACATAACGCACAACCGCTCGGAGCGCGGACGTCCCGCCCGCACCTGAAAAAAGGGCCACACTCGGCGATGAGAAAGTGGTAACAGTTTAGTTCTCCACCCGTGGCTTGGCTGGCCGGGTGCCGCGCCTAGCACTGCTAGCGAGCAGTTGGCCCGATACCCAGATCGGGCATCTCCCGATTGGAGCGTTCCCCCGAAGGGCCTACAGTGACGGCATCGGCAATTCTTCAGGCGTGCCTCGCCGATGTCGTTCGTATTCTATCCGAAGCTGGAACGCAGTTGTCCCGACGTTGGCCATTGCCCGCACTTGGGCGGAGCGTCGGTGGGCGGTGTCGTGCTCTTGGCGAACCATCGCCACTTTCCCCAAGCCCAGCCCGCGCTTGCTGGCCTGTCTTCCCGCGCGGTGTCCCCAGGGCGCGGTGCACCCCAGGGCCCGCGACCTTGGGAGTACACTGGTGCGGAAACTAAACTGTCACGGAATCCACCGCTAACCCTCTCCCGGAGGGAGAGAGGACCGCAGGGTCACACGTCGATAGTGAGCTTGTCGTAGAACTCGAGGTAGCAGTCGCGCTTCTCGCCGGCGCGGGCGGCGATGGCCTCGCGGGGGTGCTCGTTGAGCTGGCCGGTGATGTTGTATTGCGCGAACGGCCCCCATTCCACTTTGCGGCTCAAGGGCAGCAGGTGATCCTGGATCACCCGGTAGATCGGACGGATGTGGAACTTGGGGTTGCGGAGGAAACCGATCAAGAGCTCCATCGGGCAGTTGCCCGCCCCGCGGCCCAGGCCGGCCATCGAGGCGTCGACCCGGTTGGCCCCGTGGATGATGGCCTCGATGGTGTTGGCGAAGGCCAATTGCTGGTTGTTGTGGGCGTGCATCCCGACGATCTTGCCCGTCTGTTTGCCGAACTCGAGATATTGCTTGACCAGCAGCTCAATCTGTTCGGCATACATCGAGCCATAGCTGTCGACCACCACCAGCACGTTGGCCGGGCTCTGGGCGATGACCTCCAAGACCTGTTGGACCTCAAGCTCGGTGACGGTCGAAACCGCCATCAGGTTGGCCGACACCTCGTAGCCCTTGTCGGCGGCGTCCTTGATCATGTCCACCGCCTCCGACACCTGATGGGCGTAGAAGGCCACCCGAATCATGTCCAGCACGCTGTCCTTCTTGGGCAGGATGTCGGTGTGCCAGTCGGACTTGGCGGCATCGGCCATGGCCGCCAGCTTCAACTGGGTGGGATTGTCGTCGAGGATCCGCCGCACGTCGTCTTCGTCGCAATACTTCCAGGCGCCGAAGCGATTGCGGGCAAAGAGTTTTTGGGATGCCTTGTAGCCGACCTCCATGTAGTCGATGCCGGCCTCGACGCAGGCTTGATAAACGGCCTTGACGAAGCCGTCCTCGAAGGCGTGATCGTTGACCAGCCCGCCGTCGCGGATGGTGCAATCCAAGACCTTGAGTTCGGGGCGGTAAGTAATCCAGGGTGCGGTCACGAAAGAATCTCCTGTTGGGTGGGACTGCAACCATTTTTGTGTCAGCGGTAAATGGCACGGCCATCTTGGCCGTGCTGGCTCACGGGCTGGAGGCCCGTGCCACAGAATTCCTTACAGTCCCTTTTAGGCAGACCCCTTAATTCTGATAGCGCCGTCGGGCAATGTCAACGCATCACCCCGGCGAGGGGCGAGGGTTTGCCAGCAAGGGCCCCGGCTTGTATCATCCAGGATCGAATATGGCGGTTGTGGCGGGCCGTCGCCGAGAGGCGGCTCCTGTTTTCGCCGATGATGTTTGTCGCGGCGGAGCGAGATCAGAAGGAGAATTGAATGATGTAGATTGACAATTGCAGATTGGAGGGAGCCCCGACCGTGCGCGATTTTTCAGTTTTCAATTTGCAATTTTCACTTCGCTTATCGCCGTTACGGCCCCAAAAGGCGGACCCGCATGATGGCGCCGCTCGGTGACATGTTTACGCTGCGTTCATCGCCATTGCGGCGTTTGGTCCGCACCCATTGACCGTCGGCAGTAAAGTAGCCTTCGTCAATGGACAGGATTTGAACATCCCGCGGCGGACCTTCCAGGGCGCGAAACACGGCGGCAAATCCGACCCCCGCCACCACGTAATCATCGTCGGCCAACTTGATGATTAAGCCCCAACCACGGCCTTTCCTGGGATCGAATTCGGTGGTGTAGGTGATCTTGGCTGCCACCGCAGCGGTCAGGGGGATGGCCTGCGCCCAGTCTTCGCCTTCCGAGATGCCTTGCACAAACGAGTAGGAATTGCCCGAGTATCGATTCCGCTCAATCAGCGGCAACAGGGGCCGCAAAATCGCATAGGCCTGTTTGAACAGCGGGGCCGCCGGGCAGTTTCCGCCGATGCCAAACGGCGAAAAGCCCAAACCGTTGTAACGCACCAGCGTCGTGGCCGCATAGGC
>JAJYGU010000448.1 GCA_021784975.1 Planctomycetota bacterium | reverse complement strand
ACGATCGGTTCGAGCCCGCCTTATCGCTGGCCACCGCCACCTGCTGGCTTCAGGTCGGGATGGCCGACAAGGCCCGCGCCATCTTGGTGGCCCTCCGCCGTCAGCACCCAGCCATCGCCATCGAGATCGGCGGGCGGAGCGTGCCGATCTTCAGCAAGGATTCGGAGTGCACGGGCTGGCTGGCGGCCCTGGTCGGGCCGGGAAACGACCATCCTCCCCGGCAGCCTGACCGTTGGCTCATGTTTCGCGGCGATCCGGCCCGCAACGCCGCGACCGCCGGCAGCGCGCCGCTGTTGAATCTGCGCTGGCGGGTTTCGTCGACCGATGATCCCGCGGTGGAAGGCTCGTTGGAGCAGCTTTCGAAATGCTATCAAGGCATGGGCACTCCGATCATGTCTGGGCTGCACCCGCTGGCAGTCAACGGCGTGGTTCTCATGCGGACCGCCCGCAACCTGCTGGCGGTCGACTTTCACACCGGCAAACGGTTGTGGGAAGTACCGGCGGAAGAAGGCCGAGAATCGGGCGGCGAGGGGGCGGCCGACGATCCCCTCGCCTCGTCGTCGCCGGTGGTGACGAATGTGCTTTGTCAGCGGATGCTGGACAACATGACCTACGGCACCTTGAGCAGCGACGGCCGTTACGTGTACTCGATCGAAGACCTGGATCGCACCTTCAACGGCGGGGCTGCCGCCGGAATCCCCATGGGGCTGGGCGGTTTTGGCGGCCGCCGGGTGGTGATCGGCAACCGGCGCGGCAGTGCTGCTCCAGCCCTTCCCAGCAACCGCCTGGCGGCCCACGACGTCCGCAGTGGCAAGTTGAAGTGGCAGCTCGGCGGGCCAGCCGGCCCGTACGCCCTGCGGCAGGCAGAGACGTTCTTCCTCGGCCCGCCGCTGCCGTTGACGGGGCAACTTTACGTGCTGGCGGAAAGCAAGGGAGAAGTCCGCTTGCTGGCTTTGGAGGCAGCCAGCGGCAACCTGCTATGGTCGCAACCTCTGACAGTGGTCGAGCAGAATGTCTTGCCAGACCCTCAGCGCCGGACGGCCGGGGTGTCGCCGGCTTACGCCGACGGGATCCTGGTCTGTCCGACCTCGACCGGCGCCCTGGTAGGTCTTGATCTGGCGACCCGCTCCTTGCTGTGGGGATACTCGCATGGAGGCGACCGCCACATCGACCGCCGCCGGGGCTTCGGCATGGTGCCCTTTCCCCAGTACGATCCGGAGGGTCGCCCTCGGCTTCGCTGGACCGACGCCAGCGTTTGCATTCACGAAGGCCGCCTGCTGGCGACGCCGACCGAGTCTCAGACGTTGCAGTGCCTGAATCTAAGCGACGGCCGGTTGTTGTGGAAGCAGCCGCGGCAAGACGATCTGTACGTGGCCTGCATCGACCAGGACAAGGTGGTGCTGGTCGGGCGGCACGCGGTCCGCGCGGTCCGCCTGGCCGACGGCCAGGCCGCCTGGGACGGCCGCAGCGTGCGGTTTCCAGAGGACAGCATGCCCAGCGGGCGCGGCTTCCTCAGCCGCCATTATTATTACGTGCCGCTCACCTCCGCCGAGGTGCTGGGGATCGACCTTAAGGCCGGGGCGCCCACCCACCTCTCCAAGTCGCGAAGAGGCGAGGTGCCGGGCAACCTGATCTGTTACCGGGGACAAGTCCTGTCGCAAGGCATGGAGGGCTTGGCCGCCTTCGACCAGTTGGACGCGGCCGAGGCCGAAGTGGAGCGCCGTCTGAAGGCCGATCCCGAAGATGCGGACTCGTTGACCCTCCGCGGCGAAATCCTGCTGGATCAAGGAAACCGAGCCGAGGCCCTGGCGGCCCTGCGCCGCGCTTACCACCGCCAGCCCGAGCCGCGGACCGGCGAATTGCTCCGCGAGGCGCTGTTCGAGGGTCTGCGGAACGATTTCGCCCGACAACGCAGCGACCTGGCCGACATCGAGTCCTTGCTCGACGATCCCGCCCAGCGAGCCACCTACTTGCGGCTGATGGCCGCCGGTTTGCAGCAGGCCGACCAGCCTCTCGCCGCCTTCGACCAGTATCGGCAACTGATCGACTTATCTGGGGACCGTCGGCCGCGGGACGCCATCGACCAGAACTGGTCGGTGCGTCGCGACCGCTATGTCCAGGCGCAGTTGGCAAGTCTTCGCCGCGCGCCGGCCAACACGGCCGTAGCCGCCAAGATCGACGAAGAGATCCGGAAGCGTCTCAAGGCCGCCCAACCGGCCGCGGTCCTCGACCGGCTGCGGCTGGTCCTCGATTACTTCGGCAATCCGCCGGCCGCCGAGGCGGCCCAGGCCGAGCGCCTCAACCGCTTGAAGGCATCGGGCCGCTGGTTGGATGCCGAGGCGGCCGTGTGGCAGGCCACGCCCCAAAACGATCCCTCGGAGTTGGCGAGGGCCACTGCCCGGGTGATCGACCTGCTGGTCCAAGCCGGCCGCGGCGACGAGGCCGCCCGAGCCTGCCGCTGGCTCAGCCGGCGATTTCCCGAGACCGCTTGCCACGAGGGCAAAACGGTCAAGCAATGGATCGAATCGCTGCCCGCCGAGAACTTATTGCGGCGGCAGTTCGCTGGCGAGGCGGTCTGGCCGGTCGGCAAGGTCGCGGTGGCCACCAGTCGCATCCGAATCGAAAACGTCAACATCAGCCGGTTCGGCCGCAACCCAGTCGAGTTCCAAGGCGACCGCGGTCCGTTCCTCGGCGACGCCACCCTGCAATACGACCAGAATCGCCGACAATTGCTGGGTGGCGACGGGCTGGGGCACGAGCGGTGGCAAGCCTCTTTGGTCGAAGAGGGGCAGCCACCGTTGTTCCTGGCCAACCGCGGGCCGGCCCGCGCCGCCGTTTGCGGGCACCTGTTGTTCCTGACCATGGGTTACAAGATCTACGCCATCGACACCTTGGCATCCCAAGGTGAAGGCGGCTCGCGAATCTTGTGGAGTCACTCCTTGCGCGTGCCAGGGGCCGATGCCGTCGCCATGCGGCAATTCCACCAACAGTTTTTCAATCTTCCCTGGCAGCTTCAGCAGATTACCTTCGGCCCGCTGTTCAGCAACCAGTGGGTGCTGGGGCCGGTCACTGGCCGTTACGTGAGCTATCAGCGGTTTCACAGCCTGCTGGCGGTCGATCCGCGGAGCGGAGCGACCCTTTGGCAACGGACCGACGTTCCCTCCGGCAGCCGATTGTTCGGCGACGGCGAATACCTGCTGGCCCAGCCGCCCGGCAAAGCCGAGGCGATGCTGTTCCGCGCCTTGGACGGCGAGCTGCTCGGCAAGCGGCCGCTCCCCCGGCTCGGCGAGCGTCAACGCTTCTCGGTGCTGGACCGCGAATTCGCGGAGGGCCTGCCCTTGGAGGAATCGTGCATTGCCACCGTCGGCCGGCGGTTGTTGCTCTGGCGGGCCGAGGGGCCGGAGCGCGTGCTACGCCTGTTCGATCCCGTTCCCGGCGACGCAGGCCGCAACCTCTGGCCGCCGCGGAAGTTCTCAGCCGGGGCGCGGGCTGGCGTGGTGGATGGAGAGGCGGTGGGAGTGTTGGAGCCCAGCGGACACTTCGTCTTGCTGTCGCTGCCCGACGGACGGACGATTGCCGATGTCAAGCTCGACCCCGAGTCCGCCCTGGGGGAGATCGTGGTGATGAAGTCGGGCGATCAGTATTTCCTGCTCACCAACAAGGCGCCGGGCCGGCTGCCCAACCGGCAGCAGCTCATACAGCCCGTACCCGGTTATTCCTTCAAGTCGGTCGTGCGCGGACGGCTGTACGCCTTCGATTTGCGCGGCCGGCTGCAGTGGCCGGCTGCGGTGGTCATCCGCAATCAGCACTTGTTGCTAAGCCAGCCCGCGCGGCTGCCGATCCTGACGTTTGCCTGCCAGGTCTACGACCAGCGTCCCCGAGCTCCGGGGCGTTATCAGGTGAAGGTGCTGTGCGTTGACAAACGGACCGGGCGGACCGTCTTGCGGAAGGAGTTCGATAATCCGACCGGCGTTTTCAGCCTGGTGGGCGATCCCGAACATAAGGCCGTCAGCCTGCTGCTGCAACGCGCCAAGGTGACGCTCAGCTTCACCGATCAGCCGCTTCCCGCGGCGGCTGCCGAAGAGCAACTTTCCGGTTCCGAGAAGCCCGCCAAGGCCCCCGCCGCTCTCTGGAAATCGATTCGGCGGGCCTTCGAGCAGATCCTGGAGGGGACGGATGACGACGATGAGTAGTCAACTCACCCGCGGAGCCCGCTGGCTGAGAGTTGTGGCCTTCGTCTTGGGGTGGGCTGCGTCCGCGTCGGCGTCGGCGGCCCCCAGCAGCAGCCAACTGAAGCGGACCATCGACCGCGGGTTGGAGTGGCTGGCCGACCACCAATCCCGGCTGGGCCATTGGGCGGCCAACGACGACCGTTATCCGACCGCCATGACTGCCCTGGCGGGCATTGCCTTACTGTGCGAAGGGTCCACCACACTGGAAGGCCGGTATGCCCCCAATATCCGCAAGGCGGTCGACTTCCTGGTCAGCCGCAGCCGCCGCAACGGCCTGATCGGCGACGCCCGCGACGACCACTACACCTACGGCCACGGTTTTTCCATGCTGTTTCTCTCCCAGGTTCTCGGCGAAGAGGAAGATGCCGACCGCCGCGAGCAACTCATCGACGTGCTCCGCCGGGCGGTGGTCTTCACCGGTCGGGCCCAGACGACCGCCGGGGGCTGGGGCTACGTCAGCGCCAAGGACGGCTACGACTACGACGAAGGCTCGACCACCATCACGCAGGTGCAAGGACTCCGCGGCTGCCGCAACGCGGGCATTCCAGTCCCCAAGGAGATCATCGGCAAGGCGGTCCGCTACATCAAAAAGTGCACCACCCGCGAAGGCGCGGTGCAGTACAACTCGAAGGGCGGCGGCGGCCGGCCGGCCATTACCGCCGCCGCCATCGCCTGCCTGTTCAACGCCGGCGACTACGACGACAAGTACGTGCCCAGGCTGCTGGCCTACTGCCACCGGCAGCTCGGCAACATTGCCAATCAGAGCTTCGGCCACTGGCATTACGCCCACTATTACTACTCCCAAGTCCTGTACCGCGAAGGCGGCAAGGCCTGGGAGGAGTACCGCAACAAAATCTTCGCGCAAATCATCTCTGAGGCGGGCAGCGACGGCTCGTGGAGCCAAGGTTACATCGGCAACGTCTACACCACCGCCATCAACCTGACCATTCTCCAGTTGCCCCGCGGGGCGCTGCCCATCTACCAGCGCTAGAACGACCCTTGTGCTGAGGAACCCTGTACTGAGGAACCGTGTGCCGAGGAACACCATGTCGCCTGATGAATTGTCCGCCGGCGCGGCCGTCGAGTCGCTCGGGGCCGCCCACCGGAAGATCGTCGCCCAACTCTCGCGGGTCATCGTCGGCCAGACCGAGGTGATCGACGAACTGCTGATCTCGCTGTTCAGCCGCGGGCATTGTCTGCTGGAAGGCGTGCCGGGGTTGGCCAAAACGCTGATGATCAGCACCCTCAGCCGCACGCTGAACCTCAGCTTCAGCCGCATCCAGTTCACCCCCGACCTCATGCCGGCCGACATTACCGGCACCGACGTGATCGAGGAGAATCGCAGCACCGGGGCCCGCGATTTCCGCTTCTTGGAAGGTCCGCTGTTCAGCAACGTGATTCTGGCCGACGAGATCAATCGCACCCCGCCGAAGACGCAAGCCGCGTTGTTGGAGGCCATGCAGGAGCGGCAAGTCAGCGTGGGCCGCGTACGGCACAAGCTGGCCGACCCGTTCTTCGTGCTGGCCACCCAAAATCCCATCGAGCAGGAAGGCACCTATCCGCTGCCCGAAGCCCAGCAAGATCGCTTCATGTTCAAGGTGTTCGTCCGCTATCCGAACTTCGAGGAGGAGTTTGACGTGGCTCGGCGGACGACCTCGCCGTTGACCGACTCGGTCGAGCCGGTGCTCACCGCCGCGGAGATCCTCCAATTGCAACGGATCGTCCGCGAGGTGCCGATTTCGGACCACGTGATCCGTTATGCGCTGGCGTTGGTGCGGCAGACCCGCGTCCGCGAAGCGGGCGTGCCGGACTTCGTGGCCGACCAGCTTAGCTGGGGGGCCGGTCCGCGAGCGGTGCAATTCCTGGTCCTCGGCGCCAAGGCCCGCGCCCTCCTGCAAGGCCGCACTCACGTGACCTGCGAGGACATCCAGGCCCTGGCCAAGCCGGTGCTGCGTCACCGGCTGGTACTGAGCTTCACCGCCGAGAGCGAAGGGGTCGCCGCCGACGACTTGATCGAGCGCCTCCTGGCCATCACTCCCACCCGCGAGGACGAGCTGACCCGCGATGCACGATTCCAAAAGATTTTTGCATCCTGAAGCGATCAAGCGAATCGCACGGCTCGACCTGCGGGCGCGGCACATCGTCGAAGGCTTTCTTTCCGGCCGGCACCGCAGTCCGTACTTCGGGCAGTCGGTCGAGTTTCGCCAGCATCGCCAGTATACCTACGGCGACGACCTGCGCTACGTCGATTGGAAGGTCTGGGCCAAGCAAGACCGCTATTACGTCAAGCAGTTTGAGGAAGACACCAATCTCCGCTGCACCTTGCTCTGCGACGTCTCCGGCAGCATGCGTTACGGCCGCGGGGCCATGACCAAGTACGAGTACGGCTGCACCATCGCCGTCAGCCTGGCCTATCTGCTGCTCCGCCAGCAGGACGCGGTGGGCTGCGTGGCCTTCGACGAGGCAGCCCGCAGCACCGTGCCGCTGCGGACCATGCGGCACCATCTCGACGCCGTGATCCAAGCCCTCAGCGTCAGCAGCCCGCGCAACAAGACCGATCTCGCCCAGGTGCTGCGGAAGGTGGCCGAAAGCTATCCCCGCCGCGGCCTGATGATATTGATTTCCGACCTGCTGACGGACCGCGCCGGCCTGTTTCGCGGGCTGAAGCTGCTGAGAAGCCGGGGGCACGACGTGATGGTGTTTCACGTCCTCGATGACGACGAGCTGGATTTTCCCTTCTCCGGGCCGACGCGCTTCGACGGTCTGGAACGCTCCCAACAGCTTCGCTGCAATCCGCGGGCGCTGAGGGAAGGTTACTTGGCGGCCTTGAACGCCTACCTGGAAGAGATTCGCCGCGGCTGCTCGCGGCACAATGTCGATTACGCCTTGCTCCGCACCAGCCAGCCGCTGGACGCGGCCTTGGCAACCTATCTGAGCAACCGGCTGGGGATGCACCATCGGAACAGGAATTAGCACGAGAACATGCCGCATTTTTTGCATCCCAATTTGTTCTGGACGCTTGGCCTGCCGACGCTCGGCGTGCTGGCGCTGCCGGTGTTGATCCATCTGATCAACATGATGCGGCATCGGCGGGTGGAATGGGCGGCCATGGAGTTCTTGCGGGTCAGCCAGAAGAAGAACCGCGCCTGGATCATGCTCAAACAACTGCTGTTGCTGGCGCTGCGGATGGCGGCGGTGGCCATGGTCGTGCTGGTGGCGGCCCAGCCGCTGTTGCCCAACCGGTGGAGTGGTCTGTTGGGCCGAGGACGAACGCACCATATCGTGCTCTTGGACGACAGCTATTCCATGTCGGACCACTGGGCCGACACCGACGCCTTTGCGGAAGCCAAGAAGGTGGTGGGCCGCCTGGGGGCGGAAGCAGCCCGGCAGGCGGAACCCCAAGCCTTCACCCTGCTGCGATTCTCGCAGGTTGGACGGTCGCAGCACGGCACCCAGCCGGACCTGTTGAAACAGACGGTGGGACCGGATTTCCTCGCGCAGTTGAACAGCGTTTTGGCCAACCTCAAGGTGTCGCAAACCGCCGCCGGGCCGCTGGCCGCCCTCCGCGCGATCGGCCAGTTGCTGGGCACCGCCGACCGCGAGCGCCGCATCGTCTACCTGGTTTCCGATTTCCGCGAGCGCCAGTGGAACGAACCGACCGATCTGCGCAAGGAGCTGCGGCGGCTCAACCAGGCCGGGGCGGAGCTGTATCTGGTCAATTGCGTTGAGCAGACGCGGCCCAATCTGGCCCTTACCGCGTTGGCCCCGGCGGATGGCATTCGGGCGGCCGGCGTGCCGTGGTTCATGCAAGTCGGCCTGCACAATTTCGGTCCCTCCCCGGCCCGCGAGGTCACGGTCTTGTTGAGCGAGGATGGCCACGCGCGGCCGGCGGTGAGCGTGGCCGAAGTCCCGCCGGGGCAGACAGTCGCCGCCCGCTTTCCAGTAAGCTTCCCCAGCCCCGGTTCGCATCAAATGGTGGCCCGGCTGGAGAGCGACGCGGTGGCGGCCGACAACTACCGCTACTGCGCGGTCGATCTCCCGGCGGACGTACCGGTGCTGCTGATCGACGGCGACGTGCAGGCCCGCGGCGCCCGCTACTTGGATTGGGCCTTGTCGCCGGGCGGTGCGGTGCGGACCGGACTGCGCACGCAGATCGAGACGCCGCGATACTTGAGCACCAGGCCGCTTAAGCCATTCCGCGTGGTGTGCCTGGCCAACATCGAGCGGCTGGAGGATTCGGCCGTGCACGCCTTGGAGCAGTTTGCCGCCGACGGCGGCGGAGTGGTGTTTTTCCTCGGCGAGCGATGCCAGCCCCAGTTCTTCGACGATTCGCTTTATCGCCGCGGCCAAGGGCTGTTTCCGGTGCCGCTGGGCGGCGCGGCGGAGCTGCGGGTCGATCGGTTGGAGCCGGCCCCCGATCTGCAAGTCGAAAAGCACTATATTTTTCGGGTCTTCGCCGAAAAGCGGAACACCTTCTTGCCCATGGTCTCCGTGCAGCGCTACTTCCGAGTGGCGAAGGGCTGGCGGCCGCCGGCCGGCTCGGCGACGCGGGTGATCGCCCGGCTGCGCAACGGTGCTCCGCTGGCCGTCGAGAAGAGTTTCGGCAAGGGGCGGGTGATGGCGTTTCTCACCACCGCGGCGCCCGTGTGGAACAATTGGGCGCGGAATCCGAGCTTTGTGGTGGTCATGCAAGACCTTCAGGCGTATCTTCTGCGACGGCCGGAGGAGACGGCCTCGCGGCTGGTAGGCGGGCCGTTGGAATTATCGCTGGACGCCGCCGCTTACCGCCCGCAAGTCCGCTTTAGTCCGCCGGCCGACAGTGGCCCGGCGGTGGTCGTCAACGCCGTGCCCGACGCCGAGGGGCGTTTTTCAGCGTCCTTGGCCGAGACCGACGTGAGCGGTTTCTACGAAGTGCGCCTGACGCGGACCGACGAAACTCCCGAGGTCCGCTACTACGCCGTCAATGTTGATCCTAGCGAGGGCGATCTCAAGGCTTTGGGCGGAGAGCAACTGGCGGCCCGATTGGAAGGCGTGAAATATCATTACCAACAGGCCTCGCTGCCGCAGTTTGCCGCCAGCGATCCGTCGGGCAACAACCTGGGCGAGATGCTTCTGTATGCCCTGGTCCTGTTGCTGCTCGGCGAACAAGCGTTGGCGTGGTCGGCAAGTTATCATCCGGCGGGGGCCAGAGCAGTGGAAAAAGGGGTCCGTCCCATTTTTGCGGCCGGCCATCGGGGCGCAGCCCGGCACGGAGGTACCGCATGACGCCGGGAAGCTGGCTGCTGGCCGATGCGGGCAGCCGCACCATCTTCGAATGGGGACGGATCCAGTCGAACGCGGACTGGATTCTGCCCGTTGGCGCATGTCTGGCGGTCCTCCTGTTCGTGCGGCTGCTGTATCGCCGCGACGCGGTCGAAATCCATCCGGCCCTGGGCTGGCTGCTCACCGGGCTGCGGACGGCAGTTTTCCTCGGCTTGCTGATCCTGTATCTGCAGCCGCAATGGAGATCGCAACGGGAAGTAGTCCGCAATTCCCGCGCACTGCTGTTGGTCGACACCAGTCTGAGCATGGGGCAAGCCGACGGCCAGGCGTCGGGCAATGGCCTCAGCCGCGATCAGCAAGTGGCCGACCTGCTGCAAAAGAGCGATTTCCTCGCCCAGCTTCGCCGGCGGCACGACGTGGCCGTCTATCAGTTTGGCGAAGACCTTAGCCGCGACCGGGTGGTTTCGCTGCCCAAGGAGCCCTCCCCGCAGCCTTCGGCGGCGCAGTCGCCGATCGACTGGCGCAAGTGGCTCGCGCCCAAGGGCACGGAGACGCGCCTCGGGCAAGCCCTGCGGCAGTTGATCCACGATGAGCGCAGCTCGCCGGTCGCGGGAGTGGTCGTCTTCTCCGACGGCGGCCAGAACGCCGGCATCTCCCCGGACGCGGCCATGGCCTTGGCCCGCGAGGCCAAGATCCCGGTGTATACCGTCGGGCTGGGTTCCGACCGTCCGCCCAGCCAGGTCCGGGTGGCGGATTTGGCCGTCCCGGCCCGAGCCTTCCCCGGCGATCGCTATACCGTGACCGCCTACCTGCAAGCCCAACAGATGGCCGGCAAGACGGTGACCGTGCAATTGCTCTCGCGTCCGGCGGGCACCGAAGGCAGCCGAACCGTTCAGCCCGATGCCGGGACCGTGCTGGAAAGCCGGCAAGTCACCCTCGGCGGCGACGGCGAGCTCTTGCCGGTGAAGTTCGAGGTCACGCCCGGCGCCGCCGGCCGCCGCACCATCTGCGTCCGCCTTCAAGGCGCCCCGAGCCGGAGCGTCGCGGCCGATCGTCAGCGCGAGGCCGACATCGAGATCGTCGACCGTAAGAGCCGTGTGCTGCTGCTGGCCGGCGGGCCGACCCGCGAGTATCAGTTCCTTCGCAGCCAGCTCTATCGCGATCACTCGACCACGCTGGACGTTCTCTTGCAAACCGGCCAGGAAGGCATTTCCCAAGAGGCTAGCAAGATCCTCACCGCTTTTCCCAGTACCCGCCAGGAAATGTTCGATTACGATTGCCTGGTAGCCTTCGATCCCGATTGGCAGGCCCTCAGCGCGGCCCAATTGGACCTGTTGGAGAAGTGGGTGGCCGAACAAGCCGGCGGCTTGATTGTGGTGGCCGGGCCGGTCCAAGCCGGCAAGACGATCAACGGTTGGCTGCAGAATCCCGCCCTGAGGACGGTGCGAAACCTTTACCCGGTGGAGTTTCCCCGCCGGCTGGATATCGTGGAGGCCAACGTATCCACCAGCCAAGACCCCTGGCCGCTCGACTTCAGCCGCGAAGGGCGGCAGGCCGAGTTCCTCTGGTTGGGCGATTCGGCCACTGCCAGCCAGCAGGCCTGGGCCAGCTTTCCGGGCGTGTACAGCTTCTGCCCGGTCCGCGGCCCCAAACCGGGGGCAACCGTCTTCGCGCGACTATCCGACCCGCGGACAAGCCAAGCCGGCGAACCATCGGTCTACTTGGCAGGGCAGTTCTACGGTTCGGGACGGGTCTTCTACTTGGGCAGCGGCGAGATGTGGCGGCTCAGGGCCGTCGACCCTGCCTACTTCGAGCAGTTCTACACCAAGCTGATTCGCCACGTTTCGCAGGGCCGCCTGTTGCGCGGCTCGAAGCGCGGCGTACTGCTGGTCGGGCAGGACCGCTACACGATCGGCAACGCCGTGGAGGTTCGCGCCCAATTGACCAATGCCCGCCTGGAGCCGCTCGAGATGCCGAGCATCAACCTCGAAGTCGTCCCGCCGAGCGGCGGCGTGCAGACGATCGCGCTTCGGCGCGATCCGCCTCGGGCCGGGGCCTACGCGGGCCAATTCCCCGTGCTTCAGGAAGGCACCTACCGGCTGGAGCTGCCGGTGCCGGAAAGCGACCGCGAGCGAATGGTCCGCCGCATCCAGGTCAAGGTGCCCGACCTGGAACGCGAGAACCCGCGGCGGAACGACGCCTTGCTGAGCGCCGTCGCCAAGGGGACCGGCGGCAAGTATTATGTCGGGGTGGATGCGATCCTGGCCGGCCGCGATGCCCTGGCCCAACAGCTCCCCGATCGCACCAACACGGCGATTCTCACCGCCGCCGTCAATCCGCAGTCCGAAGAGAGGTGGCTCCGCTGGTTGATGACGGGGCTGTGCGGGCTGTTGTGCGGCGAGTGGCTGATACGGCGATTAGTGAAACTGGCATAGAACGTTTATGAGCACCACCCAGAGCCAGGATCGGCCGCAACTGGCCCCCGCCATAGGGAAGGCCCTGACCGCGCTGCGCCGTCGCATCCGGCGGTACGTGGTTTGCGAAGGGACCGCGCTGGCGGCCGCCTGGCTGGGCGTGGCCTTCTGGGGCACGCTGGCCGTCGATTGGTTCTTCGAGCCGCCGGTGGCCGCGCGAGCAGTGATGCTGGCCGTGGTCGCGGCAATCCTCGCGGGGATTGTCTGGCGGCAAATCGTCTGCCGGGTGTTCGTCCGCCTGACCGACCGCAATATGGCCACCGTCCTGGAGCGCCGCTTTCGCCAGTTCGACGACAGCCTGCTCACCGCGGTGGCGCTTAGCGGCCGTCCAACAACAACTTCCACTTTCGCCAAGGGGACAGTCCCATTTTCGTCGGACGAAAATTGGGACAGTCCCCAACTTGTTTTTGGACGGCCGCTCAGCAGCCCCGAACCCGGCGACGCCGAATTCAATGCCCAGATGCTGGAGCAAACCACCAGCACGGCGGCGGCCCATCTCGGGTCGTTGCGACTTGGCGAGGTGTTCAATCCGCTGCCCCTGTGGCGGGCGGTCACGGCCGCCGGGCTGTCGATGTCGAGCGTGTTGTTGCTGGCCCTGATAACGCCGGGGAGCCTGAGCGTCTGGGCCCGCCGCAACCTGGCCTTCTCCGACGTGCTTTGGCCGCGCAGCACCCGGCTGCTGGTGGACGGTTTTCCGGCAGGGGCCCAAAAAGTCGCCCGCGGGGCCGACCTGGAGGTGATTGCCCGGGCGGACCTGTCGATGCCGCGGGTGCCGCAGTTGGTCGAGGTGCGTTACCGCACGGAGGGCGGCGCCCGCGGCCGCGCCGCCATGGACCGCCGCGGGGTTGCCCGCCGATCGGTAGACCGTTTCCAGGAGTACGCCTACACGTTTCACGGCCTGCTGGCCGACGTCCACTTCGACGTAGTCGGCGGCGACGACCGCGTGTCCAATCTATGGATCCAAGTGGTCGATAGCCCAAAGATTTCCGAAATGACCTTGGAATGTGTCTTCCCGGCGTACATCGGTCGCCTGCCGGAGTCGCTGCCGGTGACCGGCGTGATGCAGGTGCCGATGGGCACGCGAATCACGGTGCATGCCGCGGTCAACAAGGACCTGCTTGGCGTCCACGCGGATTCGCTCCTCGAAGACCGGCCGGGACCGACGAGCGAGCTTCCTTCCGACGCGATCAGCGCGGACCGTCGCGGCTTCCGCTATCCGCTCGGCCCGTTGATGAAAGACACCACTCTGCTGTTTACCTTGACCGATAGCGACCACATCCGCAGCCGCGATCCGGTGCGGCTGGCGTTGGTGCCGATCGCCGACCAGCCGCCGCGGCTGGCCGTGCAACTCGACGGCATTGGCTCGGCGATCACCCCCCAGGCCCGGCTCCCCGCGGCCGGCCACATTGCCGACGATTACGGTGTCGATCGCGCCTGGTTCGAACAAGCGGTCGATCAACAGAAGCCCAGCAGCCATGCGATTGCCATTCCCGCCGGTGCGGCGACGGATATTTCTCTGACCGGCGCGGCCTTGGAAGTCCGCGGTCTGGCCCTGAAGCCCGGCCAGAAGATGCTGGTGTGCGTGAAGGCCGCCGATCGCTGCGACCTGGGCAAGGGGCCCAACGTGGGCACCAGCGAGCGCTGGTTGCTCGACGTGGTATCGCCCGAGCAACTGCGGGCGATGCTGGAAGCCCGCGAGCTCGTCTTACGGCAGCAGTGTGAGCAGATCGTCCAGGAAATGACGGAGACCCGCGATCTGCTGGCGCGGCTGGCCTTCGGTGCACCGGCCAAGGCAGCCAAGGACGCGGCCAATCCTGGCGGCGCATCCGTCGCACCACCGGCCGATTTGCCCGAGCAGCCCAACCGCCTGCGGCTGCTGCGGGTGCAAGGAGCGCTGGCCGACAGCCGAAAAACCACCCAAGAGGTCGCCGGGGTGGCCGACGCCATCGACGAGATTCGCAAGCAAC
>JAJYGU010000175.1 GCA_021784975.1 Planctomycetota bacterium | reverse complement strand
CCAGCTTCGCGCTGCCTTGGATCGGCACAGCATCGGCCGGGTGCCCACGCTGGTGTGCATCGAACGGACCGGTTTGGAGTTGCTGCCGCTCTCGCTGCCGCCGGCCACCGATGCCGAATTGCCGGAATTGGTGGCCAACGAGGTGCTCCGCGATTCGGCGGCGGCAGCCGAGGGAGCTTTCGATTTCTTCCTCTCCGGGGACGATTCCCCGGCAGCCCGGAAGCTGGTCGCGGCGGTGCTGCCGGCCGAAGGGCGGAAGCGGATCGAAGCTGCCGCCGAGGCCGCCCGATTGCGGCTGCAGCAGGCGATGCCCCGTTTTTTGGCGGTCGCCTCGATGTTCCGGCGGCTGGCGCCCCCCAGCGATCAGTGGCAGTTGTTGCTCCACCCCGGAACAGAGGAAGTGGACTTCGTGGTGTTTCGGGCGGGGCAAATGGTGTTTACCCGCACCGCTCGCCTCCCGTCCCACGCCAACGCCGCACAGCGCGACTCCTGGCTGGAGGGCGAAATTCACCGGACGCTCACCGTGGCCGCCACCGAAGCCGGCGAGCCGCACATCGTGGAAGGAGTGTATGTCCTCGGCGGCCGCGATGAATGTGCGGGGCTCTGCGAACGTGTGCGGGATGAGTTGTTGCTGCCGGCCCATAGCCTAAACCCGTTGGAGGACTACGATCTGCCGGCCGACTTCGCCCCCGAGCATCCCGGCCGCTTTGCCGCCTTACTGGAGATGCTGCTGGACGAGGCGGAGCACCGGCCGCCGGCCCTGGATTTTCTCCATCCCCACCGGCCCGCGCGGCGGGTGGGTCGAATCAAGCTGTCGGCCTACGCCGGGGCGTCCGTCCTCTTGCTGGCGGTGCTGGGGGGCGGTTATCTGTGGCACAATGTCTCCAGGGTGTGGAAAGAGAATCAACGACTGGCCGCCCAACTGAAGCAATACGACGACGAGGTCCGTAAGGATGCCAAGACCCGGCGGTTGGTCGCGGCCATCCGCGGCTGGCAGCAGGGCGACATCATTTGGCTGGATGAGCTGCGCAAGCTGTCCGAGCGGTTCCCGCCAGCCCGCGACGCCATGGCCCTGCGCATGCAATTGGCTTCACAAAGCGGCAGTCATCCGGGCGGGATGATTAGCTTTCAAGCCTTGGTGCGGGACCCGTCGTTGATCGTCCGCTTGGAATATGCCTTGCGGGATTCGACTCACTTGGTGCAAAGCCGGCGGATCCAAAGCGGCTCGCGTCCGGACCAGGACTACAGCCATTTGTTCGACGCCTCGATTGCCGTCAGCCCTCCCGGCAAGAAGGAGCAGCCAGCCAACACAAAGCGTCGCTAATCCCTTATGCTCGCCAATCGCAAATACATCCTGTATGCGATCCTTGCCGCCATGCTCCTCTGTTATGGGGGCGACTGGCTGCTGCGGATCGGGATCCGCGGGCCGCTGGGGCGCGCCGAGGAGCACAGCCGCCAGTTGAGAAAGAGAATCCTCGCCAGGAAGGCCCTTCTGAAGGCGATCCGCCAAGAAAAAGAACAACTGGCGGTCTGGGAAACGCAGTCGTTGCCGGCCGATCCGCTCTTGGCCCGTTCCCTCTACCAGGCCTGGCTGGTGCAACTATTGGAACACGTGGGAATGGACAAAGCCAACGTGGATGCCGGCCAGCCGACCAACTACCGGGGCCTTTACGAGCTATTTTCCTTCAGCGTCCGCGGACAAGGGAGCCTGGAGCAGCTCACCCAGTTGTTGTTTGAGTTCTACCGGGCGGGCCATCTCCACCAGATTCGCAGCCTGGAACTGACGCCGTCGCTGGGCGGACAACAGTTCGGCATCGCCATCCAGATCGAGGCCTTGGCACTGCCGTACATTAAGCGGGTGGGCGAGCTGGGACAGGCCAAGGTCGAACGGTTGGCCTCCGACAAACTGGCCGATTATGCCGTCATCGCCCAACGGAACGTATTTGCCGGCGGGGGCGGCGCCGATGCCTTGGACTACACCCGCTTCACGGCGGTCACTTACGCACAAGGGCGGCCCCAGGCATGGTTCAACCTCGGCCTCCACGGGGAAACGGTGCAGAAGGGCGTTGGTGAGGTGCTCGAAGCGGGTCCCGTCCGCGGGACCATCCTGGAAATAGACGACCAGGACGTAATCCTCAATATCGACGGAGAACATCGGCTGCTGGCCATCGGCGAGATGCTCTCCCAGGCATCGGCCCTGCCGCCTGGGTGGTGACCCAATCGCGGCAGCTTGCCCGGCTTATCGCCCTCAGGGCTGTTTCGCGGGAACTGCTATTGAACCATTCGGGCTGAGCCACTACGATCCCCCCGCTTATCCCGACCCGCGCGGAGTGGCGTGATCGCACTCCGCTGCCTGTTTTACGAGACAGACGCACTTCATGGCTGAGACGGCATCCAGGTTGCGTTCGACCCCGTCGGTGCTCGTGCGGGTGGGCTGCCTTTGCGCGGCGGCAATCTCTTGCCGGGCGGCGACCGCGGCCGTGCAGACCACAACGATCACGGCCACCAAGCCCGCCGCTCAAGTGTTGCAGATGGCCAATCTGCCGGCCGACAAGATGGAAGCCAGCCTCCGCAGTCTGCTGGGCAGTCGCCTGCGGCGGATCGAGAACCTGCCCGCCGATGCACCGGGTTGGGTATTCCTCCCGCCGGGCAAACAGAGGGTGGAACTGCTTTTCAATTACCGGCAGAACAACCTTACGCTCCGCGGTCCGGATGGGCTGATCGATCAGTTCACCCGACTCATTCTGGCCGTGGAGCGGGCGGCCGTGCCTTCTCAGCGGGCGACCTGCGTGGTTCCCCTGCACCAGGCCGATCCGGCCCAAGTGCTGCGGATCATCGAAGCCTATCGGAGTGGACGGCCTGAGGTCGGAGCGAGGTCGTCCGGGGCC
>JAJYGU010000299.1 GCA_021784975.1 Planctomycetota bacterium | reverse complement strand
CCTGATTTCATCGGGGTAAAGGGCCATCGTCGCGCCATAGCGGTACGCGTCAAAATTGATGATCCGCACTCCGCTGCGGGCAATCATCCCCCAATCACTGTTGCCGCAAATGTGGATGCCGGAGATCGCTCCGGTTGCCGCAATAGCGTCGAATACCTCGCGCAGCAACGTCTGGACTTTTTCCTCCGACAAGTAGACGTAGGCGCCGGATCCGTAGGCCGCCAGGGAAGGCTCGTCGACGAAGATGAGGACGTTCTCCGAAGCGTATTGCCGAAGGCGCCCGATTTGCCACTCCACTTTCCGGACGAGCATCTTGACAGCCGCATCGCGGAGATCCGGATCGCTATAGAGCGTTTCGCGATTCAGGCTGTAGACGCCGGTCGAGAACGTGACCGGCCCGGTCGACTGGCCCTTCACGTAGGGCCACGTTCTTCCGGAAGCCAGCCGTTCGAACGCATAGAGGCCGCCCGCCGCATCGGGCGATATGGCAAAGAAGCTGCAATCCTCCCGCAGAAATTCCTCGTAGAATTCCTCCAACCGGGAGGACTTCTCGCCTGGGTCGAACCAGATCCGCTCCTCTTCGCGGTTCATGCTAACGCAGGGCATCCCCTCGCTGTATTGCGGGATCATGCCTTCCAAGAAAGACCGTCGAGGTATCTGCGGCCAAAACGGGATGGACAGCCCAGCCCCTATCGCGAATGAGGCTGCCTCGTGGCTATCGGCGAAGGGCAGACTGCCGATCGCCGTCGTGGCAAGACGGGGCCGAAAGACGCACGTCATTTGGGCGGTCCTCCTCACTTGGCAGGCCGTGAAGGCGACATTCTTATCCCAGACCCATAATCCGCGGGAACGAACACACCCTGAGGACTGCTGATTTGTGGACCCTTAGAGCTCTAGGTCCTTGGCCCGATGCAAGTCCTTTTTTACAACGACAACCGACATGAGTCAAACCCGGACCGTGAGCCCAGGCTATGGCGATGATGGGCGACAAATTGGCTTGACATCTCCAGGGCCGCACTCTAAGCTCAAAGACGCCGTTAGGGCCAGTCATCCGGCGGAGATCAGCCTGGCCGGCCCGCTACCGTGTTTCCACGCCTTCAAGCAAGCCGCCCGCCCCGCCTGCGATCTCCGAACGATTGTGGGGTGGCAATGTGAAGGAACAAACTCATGGTTAGGCGATTGCTGGCCCTGGTCGTGTTGGCTGCTGGTACGGCGTCCACGCCCCATCCCGCCGGGGCCGTGGCCGGCGATAGGGCCGACGCGGTGCGCAGCAAGATCGGGGTTTCCCGGGGGATTTGCGCCCTCCTGGGCGATCAGGAGGCGAAACTGGCGGTCGATCTGGCCCGCCACACGAATCTGACCATCTATGTGCAATTGCCCACGGGCGAGGAAACCGAGGCCGCCGCCCGGGCCGCCGATGCGGCCGGCTATTACGGGACGCGGATCTTCGTGGCACAGGGCAATCCCGCGCGGATCGGTTTGGCCGACAATCTGGCCGACGCCGTGGTTGCCTCGGCGGCCGTGGCCGCCCCCAAGGCCGAAGTGCTCCGCGTGCTTCGACCCGACGGCAAAGCGTTGGTCGGGCAAGAGGATTGGGTCAAGCCCTTTCCCGAGGGCGTCGACGACTGGTCCCATCATTACCACAGCCCGGACAATAATCCCCAGTCGCGGGACCGTTTGGCCCGCGGGCCTTATTTGACTCAGTTCATAGTCGAGCCGCGCTACGCGCCCGCCCCGCAGATGGTAGTTGCCTCGCACGGCCGGGTGTTCATGGCCTTTGGGAACATTGCCTGGCACCAGCGCGAAGAGGCCTGGCTCAACACGCTGATCGCGCTGGACGGTTTCAACGGCACTATGCTCTGGAAGCGGCCCTTATCGGCCGGGATCATGGTGGACCGCAGCACCATGATCGCCACCCCCACGGTCCTCTATCTGGCCGATGAAAAATCGTGCAAGCTGCTGAACGCCGCCACCGGCAAACTCCAGCGCGAGATCGCTCCGCCTGCCGACCTTACCGGCGGCACGTTCTGGAAATGGATGGCTTTGGAAGACGGGGTGTTGTACGCCTTGATCGGTCCGCAGGAAGTGCCGGACACCGTCTCCCGTTGGGGGTCGCAAGGGCACGGTTGGCCGTGGAGCGGGATTTCCAAAGGGTACAACAGTTCCAAACCGTATCACTGGGGGTTCGCCGCCAGCTTGCTGGCCATCGAGCCTAGTACCGGCGGTGTGCTCTGGGTGCATCACGAGGAACCACCCATCGACAGCCGTTCGCTCTGCATGAAGAACGGCCGCATCTACTTCTGCTCGTTCGGCAAATATCTAGCCTGCGTGGACGCCAAGACCGGCCAGGCGATTTGGAAGAGGACCGCCGAGAAAGATCCGGAGCTGTTCGAGGCCATCGGCCCCTACCGGCCGGGCCACGGCTTTATCGAGGGCTGGAAGAGCACCGTCTATTTGAAGTGCACCGACAAGGCCCTGTACTTTGTGGGGCCGGAGGTCGAATGGCTCACCGCCCTGTCGGCCGACGACGGCCACGTGTTATGGCGCTATCAGGTCAAGAATTTGCAGGTGCTGATTCGGGACGATGGCCTGTACACCGTCGGCCCTCAGAATTCCAAGAACGACGTGACCAAGAAGCTCGATCCGCTAACCGGCAACGTATTGGCCAGCTATGCCACCCGCCGCCGTGCCTGCACCCGCGTCACCGGGGCCGCCGACTGCATCTTGTTCCGCGGCCACGAAGGGACGGCGCGGCTGGACCCGGCAGCAGGCATTATGCAATGGTTCTCGACCATGCGGCCGTCTTGCCACGTCGGAGTGGTGATCGCCAACGGCCATCTGTATTGGGCGCCTTGGGTGTGTGATTGCAGCCTTCAGATGTTCGGCGCGATCTCCTTGGGACC
>JAJYGU010000021.1 GCA_021784975.1 Planctomycetota bacterium | reverse complement strand
CGGGCGTCTCGCCCGCTACGCGAATTGCGGGCGGGACGCCCGCGCTCCGTGGAAAGAGTCCATCGAGCTATCTCGACGCAACGTAGCAACACCGAAAGGAGGTTGCCATGAGCGGAAGCCTCAGTCGCCGTCATTTTCTGGCCATTTTCCGATCTGCCGCGGCTGGACCGGCGCTTGCCGCCGGCTCGGCGGCGGACCTCAAGGTGGGGGTGGGCCGCACCGTGATTACGCCCCACGAGCCGATCTGGATGTCCGGCTATGCCTCGCGGACGCATCCATCCGAGGGCGTCCTCACGGACCTCTGGGCCAAGGCCCTGGCCCTCGAAGACTCCGGCGGCGGCCGCGTGGTCCTGGTCACCACCGACCTGGTTGGACTGCCGCACGAGATTTCCCAAGAAGTGGCCGCCAGACTCAAGGCGAAGTACGGCCTGGAGCGCTCTCAGATCGTGCTCAACTCCTCGCACACCCACTCCGGCCCGGTCGTCTGGCCCAACCTGAAGAGCATGTACTTCCTCGGGCCGGAGGATAACCAGCGGCTCATCCGTTATAGCAAGAAGCTCGCCGATGATTTGGTCCACACCGTCGACGCGGCGATGGCCGATCGTGCCGCGGCAAAGGTCTCGATTGGTCACGGATCGGTGGGCTTTGCCGCCAACCGCCGCCAGCCGACATTAAAGGGCATGCGGCTGGGCGTCAATCCGAAGGGGCCGGTGGACCATGATGTGCCCGTGCTCAAGGTCGCCGCCCCCGACGGCAAGCTGCGGGCGGTCTTGTTCGCCTATGCCTGCCACAACACCACGCTCAATCAGTACAAGATCAACGGCGACTATGCGGGCTTCGCCCAGATCGAGCTGGAGAAGTCGCTGCCAGGCGCTACGGCCATGTTCGCCATCTTGTGCGGCGGCGACCAGAACCCGCAGCCCCGCGGCACGGTCGAACTGGCCCAACAGCACGGCAAGGCGCTCGCCGACGCCGTCCGCCACGTGCTGGCTGGCGAGCTTCGCCCGGTGCGCGGGCCGATCCGCACCGCCTACGAAGTGACGCAACTTCAGTTCGCCCCACACAGCCGCGCGACCTTCGAAAAAGAGGCCGCCAGCCCGGATAAGTACCGGCGTGCCCGCGCTAAACTCATGCTGGAGGCCTACGACGCCGGCCGGCCGGTGCGCTCGTTGGCCTATCCCGTGCAGGCGGTGCGCTTTGGCCACGACCTGACCCTGGTGGCGTTGGCGGGCGAGGTCACGGTCGAGTACGGCTTGCGGCTGAAGCGGGAGTTCCCGCGAGAGAACCTGGTGGTGATGGGGTACACGAACGAGGTGGCCTGTTACATCCCGTCGCTGGCGGTGCTCAAGGGAGGCGGCTACGAACCGCTGGACAGCATGATCTACTACGGCCAGCCCGGCCCATTCGCCGAGAATGTGGAAGAGAAGGTGATCGCGGCTTGCCACGAGGTGCTGGGAGGTCGGAGCCGTGGATGAGAGGTGATCTCGTGGGGCGCGGGGCGTCTGGCGAGTTGATTTTTCCGGGCCGCCGAATCATACTCGTGGCAGTGCCGTCGGCTGACCGGTTGGCGTGGACCGGGCTTCGAACGGCTAAGCCAAGCCTTGCCCAATTCGCAGAGCACCCGAGTGCTGAGGGACCATGGCGTCACCGATTGCGACCTGCCGGCAGCGTATAGGTGATCGCCTCGGCTCGCTCTCGATCCGCACGAAAATCGCTGCGGGCGTGTTATGGTTGCTGTTTTGTTTCGGCGGCGTAGTGATTTTCGCGGTCCGCGCCAGGCTGGCCGTGGTGATGTGGGAAGAGCACCGGGATAAGGCGATCTCGACCGCCCTGGATGTCGAGCAGCAGATCGCCACCGCCCTCAGCCGGCCGTTGCCGGCGGAGCTGCGAACACGGATTCGCCGCCGCGCCGAAATCGATCACGACCTTGCCTATATCGTGGTCCTCAGCGGCTCCCAGGCGGTCCTGGCGGACACCTTCGACCACGGCTGCCCGCCCGGACTGTTGGGGGCCAATTCGGTGGCCGCGGGCCAGCCGTTCCGTATGGCCGTGCTGGACACGGCGCACGGTCCGGTGTGGGACGTCGCGGTTCCGCTCCGCCTCGGCAAGGCGGGCACAGTGCGAGTGGGAATCTCCCAATCCCATGCGCAGCGGGTGATCCAAAGTGTTACCTCCTTTCTGCTTCTGCTTACGGGCGCCGCGGCGATCCTCGGCGCACTGGGCGCCTGCCTGTTGACTTCCTTGATCGTCAATCCCATTCTCCAGTTGGCTACCGCCAGCGAAGCGATCCGCACGGGGAACCTTCAACCGCGGGTATCCGTCAACGGCGCCGACGAGGTGGGGCGCCTGGCTGCCTCCTTCAATGCCATGGCCGACGCGCTGGCACGCTCGCGAGGCGAAATCGAAGAGGTCAACCAGCAACTCGTGCGGCGCAATACGGGACTCTTGGTGTTGATCGCGGTCGCCGGAGCCGTCAGCCGCTCCCTGCACTTGGACGACATTCTGAGCCGCGCGCTGGAGGAGGTGCGGTTGCTGTTGAAGGTCAAGGTCGGCTGGATTCTTCTCAAGGCTGACGGCGGACGGTTGACCTTGGCGGCGGCCAGCGGCTTCTCCGAGGCATTTTCGCCGGAGGTCATCGAGACTATGCCCGAGCATTGTGCCTGCCGGCAAACGTTGGCCGGAGGGCAAGCCCGCGTGGTCGACGCCAGCCCGGTTTGCCTTCGCGGAGGTCTGGAGGCGGCGCGGCGGGCGGGGCTGGAGTGCCACGCGAGCGTTCCGCTGACCGCCAAAGACAACGTGCTGGGGATCATGAATCTGGCGTATCCGTCCGACCGCCGCCTCGGCGACGAGGACCTTCAACTGCTGAACTCCGTCGGTCGCCAGATTGGAATGGCCGTGGAGAATGTCCGGCTTTATGAGGACCTTCGACGCAAGGAAGTCCAACTGATCTCGGCGCACGAAGAGGAGCGTGCCCGCGTGGCCCGCGAACTGCATGACGAGGCGGGACAAAGCCTGACCGCGTTGCTCTTGCAATTGGGAAGCCTCGCGGAGTTGCTGCCTCCCGGCGCCGACCAGGCCCAGCGGCGCCTTGCGGAGCTTGAGGTCCTTACGGCCGGCATCGTCGCGGAGCTGCGGCGACTGATGATGGATCTCAGGCCCACCCTGCTGGACGACCTGGGTCTGATTCCCGCCATCCAGTCCTTTGCCGAGACGCAACTGGAACGCGCAGGCGTGAAGGTCGCCATCGACGTGCAGGGGAGCAAGCGGAAACTCATTCCCGCGGTGGAAACCGCTCTGTTCCGGATTTGTCAAGAGGCGATCACCAATATTGCCCGACATGCCGCCGCGAAAAACGGCCGCATCGAGCTGCGGTTCAAGGAGAGTTCGGTGGACACGCGGATCAGCGACGACGGCCTCGGTTTCGATGCCGTGAATTCCCGCGGTTCCTGGCGGACTTTCGGCCTGCTGGGCATCGAGGAGCGGGTGGCCATTTTGGGTGGCACGCTGCAGATCGACTCGCGGCCAGGGCAAGGTACGCAAATCCACTTCGAGGTCCCCTTGCCAGTAATGCAGAGGTGAGGCGGTGGCGAAAACTCGCATCTTGCTGGCCGACGATCACGCCCTGGTGCGGGCCGGTTTTCGGGCCCTTTTGGAACAGCAGCCCGACATGGAAGTCGTCGGCGAGGCGGCCAGCGGCGAAGAAGCCGAACGGATGGTCGCGGAATTACAGCCGGACGTGGTGATTATGGATCTCGCCATGCCTGGCAGCGGCGGGCTGGCAGCCACCCGACGCATCAAATCCCAAGCGCCCAAGGTGCAGATTCTGGCCCTGACCATGCTCGAAGACGATCGCTACTTCTTCCAGAGCATTCAGGCGGGGGCCTCGGGCTTCATCCTCAAGGGCGCGCTACCGGTGGATCTGCTCACCGCCGTGAGGACCGTGGCTGATGGCCAGGTGTATCTCTACTCCTCCATGTGCAAAAAGTTGGTCCGCGAGTACCTGGAACAGGTGCAGCCCGCCCAGCCGTCGGCCGCCAACCAGGGGCTCACCGAGCGCGAGCGGCAAGTGGTCTGTCTGCTCTCACAAGGGAAAACCGGCAAAGAGATCGCCAACGCGCTGGGCATTAGCGCCCACACCATAGAGCGGCATCGCCAAAACGTGATGGCCAAGCTGGGCCTTCACAACCGCGCCGAGTTGGTCCGGTATGCCATCGCCAAGGGGCTGATCGAAGCCCAGGGCTGACCCACGCTTTTCACCATACGGATCGGGGTCCCAACCATTGGCACTGCGTCGCGGAAGCGGCGTCTGACGCAGTGCGCGGGCCTATCGCGAAATCTGTGAACTGCTCCGCGAAAGAGGACTGCCCCCCTTCTGCCTCTCCTTCTCAGGCACTATCCCACCTTGTCGAAGTGGCGGACAACCGCCATCTGGGATGGAGATACGACGCCACACAAAATGGCTGATTTTCTCGGCATCAATGGTGTTTTTTCGATCATTGACATAGTCCGAGATCTTCGCTGCAATGAATCATAAGTTGGGAGTTGCGTCTAACCATCCCCTTGCTTGACGTCGGAGGTCCCCGTGAAGATCCTTGGCTTGCATCGCGGCAATGTTGCTCGGTCCTATAGCAAGCGCGTCGACAGACTGCGAGGCGGGCGTCCACGCCGTCTCGGCCTCGATCCGTTGGAGGACCGTTGTCTGCTCTCGGCCACCGTGCCGTTGCCCGGCGGGCCGGCCGCGCCACTGATCACTCCGCCTGCCGCCGCGGCCGCCCAGCCCGTAAACCTGTCGATCAGCGTCTCGGACAATTTCGGCGGCAACTCGGCCACCGGCACGGCCGGCAATGCCATTCCGGGTGACGCCGTCATTTACACGCTCGTGGTGAGCAACACCGGCTCGGCCGGCACCAGCGGGGTTGCGGTTTCCGACACCCTGCCTGCCGCGCTCAGTGGCGCGGACTTGATCAGCGTCGCCACCTCCGGCGGAGCAAAGTCCAGCGCCACGCTCGGCTTCATCGGTGTTAGCGGCACGACCAATACCATCGACTTAGACACGGTGGACCTGCGCGCCGGCAGCTCGGCCATCTACGTGCTGACGGCAAACATCGCCTCCTCGGCCACGGGCCAGTTGTCCAACACGATCACCGCGAGCCCGATAAACGGAACCGTGCCCAGCGCACCGCCAAACATCGCCGCCACCGACACCGACAATCTGACCCCCCAGGGCGACCTGTCGGTCGCGCTTTCGGCCAGCGATCTGAGCAGCACCTCGTCGGCAGCGCTGGAAAGCGAGACCGAGGTCATCGAGTACAAGGACGGCGACGACGCGGCCTACACGATCACTGTTACCAACAACGGCCCCAGTGACGTTACCGGGGCCGCGGTCTCCGACGTTTTTCCGGCGGCGTTAACCAATGTGACTTTGCAAAGCGTCACGACCTCCGGCGGCGCCACGTCGGATGACGTGAAAGTCGGAAACCTCGGGAGTACCGGACAAGACGGGGTTGAGCTCACCGATCAGCCGAATCTTCCGACCGGCGGCTCGGTGACCTACGTGGTGACGGGGACGATCGACTCCTCCGCGGCCCCCGGCCCTCTGGCCGATACGGCGACGATTACCGCTCCCGCCGGATTCGCCGACACGGACCCCAACGCCAATGCCAGCACAAACAGCACGAGCGCTACGGTGAACGATGTGGTCCGGCCGGCCGCCAACGTGACCATCACCGCGACGGACAGCGCGGGGGCCAACTCCGCGACCGGCGCGTTGGGCAATTTGGCCCAGATCATGACCACCGGCACCGACACCTACACCATCACCGTCACCAACAACGGGCCGGACCCGGTGAGCGGGGCGGTGTGGGAGGACTCCATGCCCGACTTCCCCGTCACCACGACGATGGAGAGCGTCACGACCTCCGGCGGTGCCACGTCGAGCGCTAAGTGGGGCGCTAGCTGGACGTGGACGGGGCCCTGGTACAATAAAAGCTGCTCTTGCGAATACGACTTCGGTGCCTATCTGCCCGTCGGCGGCTCGATCACCTACACGGTCTTGGCGACGATCGGCGCGCCCCCGGCCGGCACGACGGTGGACAACTTCCAGGAGTCGTTCTCGTTCGTTCCGTCCCCCGCCGGTACGGCCGGCGGCGGCACGACCTTCGTTAGCGGCGGCTCGGCCACGTTCACCGACGCCCCACCCGCCGACCTGGTGGTGAGCCTCTCGGGTCAGACGACCGCCGTCAGCGGCCACGACGTGATCTACGAGCTGCAAATGACCAACTACGGCCCGGGCACGGCCCAGGGGATCATGGTCACCTACACGGTGCCGGACAGCATCACGCTCGTCTCGGCCTTCGACCCCACGACCCTGGCGCCGTTGCCGCTGACTCTGCTGATGTCCGACCCGACGACGCACACGAAGCAATACGGTATCCAGGATTCCAAGAACGTCGCGGACGGGGCGGCGAAATCACAAGCGGTCGAGGGTGTCTTCCAGGCACCGTCCGGCGGAGGCACCGGCAGCGGGACGCTCGACATCAGCGCCAGCGTCTCCACGCTCACCGCGGAGGCCGCGGTCACCACGACCGCTGCCGATGGTACTGCTACGACCATCTCGCCCGTCCTCTCCGCCAGTTTCAGCACCCAGCTCAACGTGCCCGGGGCCTCGCTGGTGCCCAGCATCCTAACCGCCGGCGCGACGGACCTGGTGGTGACCGGCGGCACAGGCACGGGTCATAATAGTGACGGGATAGCGGTCTCGGATCAGGCGAAGCCCACTGATACAAAGCCCCCCAGGCGACGATCACACGCCGCCGTTATCGTGACCGACGAGGGCAAAAACCTGGGGACCTTCGCCCCCACCGGGCGGATCATCGTCTACGGCGGACCCACCACCAGCGCCTCTCAGTCCACCTTTGAATGGGTCAGCCCTAGGATCACGCTGCCGGTCTTGATGTATGGCGGGGATGGCCCCGGCGCCAGCTACCTCTTCGGCGGCGGGGGCAACAACGTGATCGTGGGCGGCAGCGGCCCGAACCAGGGTCCCACTTACATCTGGGGCGGTCCCAACTACAACCTGCTCATCGGTGGCAGCGGCGGCGGCAGCATCAATGCGCCCCTGCAGAGGAAATGGCTGCCGGCCAATTTCAGACTGAAGATCGACGGATTGATGGCCGCAGCCGGCGGCGGCGCAGCTTCCAACAACCTCGAGGTGGCCGGATCGACGATCTACGACAACAACCAGTTGGCCCTGAACGCCATCATGACTGAATGGAGCAACCCCGCCGACAGCCTCATCCAACGCGTCGCGGAGATCACCAGCGGCATACCCAATACGGCGGGCTACGACTTCGACGGCGACGGCAAGGCCGACCCGGCCATCTATCTCAATTCCCAAACGATCCAGGTGGCCGCCGCCACCGAATACCTTTTCGGCAGCTTGAGCGGCGACAACCTGTTCTTCGCCGGCAACAACGACTACATCTCCGCCGCAATTACCAACCCCCTACATGGTATGAACGTTAACGTCGTACTAAAGAATAATTAGGGCGACACGCTGGTATCGCTGGGCAAGGCTCGCGGAAAGTTAACCGTTCACAGGCTGGGGACTGGCTCATTTTCGGCCCTTCGAGGGCCGAAAATGTGCCTGTCCCCTCGGGGCCGAAGGGGACAGTCCCATTTTCGCGGCCTCCTGCCGCGAAAATTGGGACAGTCCCCGTGAACGCTTACGCGGAAAGTTGGGACTGGCCTCGTGGCGCGAGTGGGATGGTCGCCAGGAGAAAGGTCGCCGCCACGGTGCCTGCTCTCCTTTTTCCGCGCAAGAGGCGGGGCTGGTCAGATTTGCAGCGTTTCGGCCTCCGGGCCGGCCGGCCCGCCCTTGCCGGCGGCCTTTTTCACCGCCGCCAGTTCTTCCCGCAGGTGCTTGCGGACCAGGGTGATGTCGGAGCTATGGATGAGCAGGTTGACGCCATAGCTGACGAAGCGGGCTTGTTCTTCCGCCGTGCCCCAGTAATGGATGCCCGCCCCCACACCCGCCGCCCGGGCCTTGCGGAGGATGGTCTCGCAGGCTGCCAGGAAGTCGCGGTGGTCGTACTGCTCCGGTACGCCCAAGCTGCACGACAGATCGTGAGGGCCGATAAGTACGGCGTCTAGATCGGGCACGGCCAGAATCTTGTCCAACGCCTCGATGGCCGGAATGCTCTCGATATTTACCACCAGTGCATTGGTATTCCGGCGGCGGACGTAGTCTTCCAAGGTCGGCTCGAAAGGCCCGCCGGCCAGCCGCTCCGCTAACCTCCGGCCCTTGACCGGCCGGAACTTGACCGCCCCGCGCAGGGCCTGGACCTGGTCGGCCGTTTCGACATAAGGCGCGATGATGCCCGCCGCGCCGCCGTCAAGAATTTTGGCGGCCTCGTAGGGGTCGGGCGCGGGGATGCGGACCAGCGGCGGCAGGCCCATGCGGGAGTAGGTCTGGCACATCCAGCTCACCTGGGCCCGATCGAGGGCGATGTGCTCGGTGTCGATAAACACGAAATCCAGGCCGCTTTCCTGCACGGCCACCGGCCACATCGGGGAGGGCGAAACAATGAGCGTGCCGAACAACAACTCGCCGGCCCGCAGTCTTTGCGTAAATTGAGCGGAATTCATGAGTGGGTCCTGGTCTTTGCGGGCGCTTTCAACTTCAACTGCGCCAGGCCGGCATTGTAGCTGATCCGGCACGCCTCGCAAAGCATGTGGCTGCGGGGAGGGGACAAGCCCCGTAACCGTTCACGGGGACTGTCCCGATTTTTGTGGCAGGATGCCGCAAAAATGGGACTGTCCCCTTCTGCGCACCGTTTGACACAAAATTCGGTACAGGCCCCGAAAATGAGCCAGTCCCCAGCCCGTGAGCACCTTGTCTGAGTGCCCGCGAAAACCGCCCCAGCGCCTCCGCGCGCAATCTTTGGTCCGGGAAGTCGTCTTCCCATCAACAGGCCGACGATGTGACGGCCCACCCTGATTGGATTGTTCGTTGGGTTCGTTTCGGAGTAGCCGCTAGACCCGCAAGAATTTGGAGTGCGGTGATTCATCACCGCTTTTCTGGGCCGCGGAAGAGATCGCGAAACGATTTTCCGGCGAAGCCCGCATGGCGTCCAAGCTGCCGAAAACGCCGGGAAAGCGGCAATAAATTGCCGCACTCCAAAGAAAGGTCGTTTGTTTATGGTCCAGCAGATCGCGGCTGGTCTAGCCCCTAAACCCGCGGGAATTTGGAGTGCGGTGATTCATCACCGCTTTTTTGGGCCGCGGCAGAGATTGCGAAACGATTTTCCGGCGAAGCCCGCATGGCGTCCAAGCTGCGAAAAACGCCGGGAAAGCGGCAATAAATTGCCGCACTCCAAAGAAAGGTCGTTTGTTTATGGCCTGGCAGATCGCGGAACCGGACGCTGGGCATATCGGGGTGGTTGCCCGTTAGCCATCGGAAAGGACCCCAGAATGGGGTTGCGATCCGCTAGCCTGGTGAACATAATAGAGCTAACCCTCGTCCATCGGGCGGGGGGAAAATCTGTTGCCGCAACTTCAGGAGAATGTAAACCACGACCATCATGGCCCGATGAGGGCCATACCGAACAATTGATCGACGCGCGAGCGTCCTGCTACTGCTTCCCAGAAAATCGCCAACTTGGGCCTCCGAGGCCCTTGAGTGTGAAGGCAGTGCATGGACCGCGCTCCGCAAGGAGCGTCGGCCATGTGCTGTTTCACACGCCCTTTGGCGAGGGCTCTGGGAGCGGCCGTGTTTCCGGCGCTCCTTTTTGTTTGCGCTCGCGCGACGCCCGCCGCAACCAATTCCCAGCCGCGGCCCTGGCAAGGACTGAAACACCATGAACGACACCCGCCAGCCCTCGTACCACACACTCGACGCCGCAGACGGCGATGGCACGTCGCCTTCGCCGGAAGTGACCTCGGCGCCACTCGGCCAGGACCGCTGGGCGTGGTCCAGCAAGCTGGGCCTTTCGGTGGTGGCGATGCCGTCGGATTCCATTGCTCTCAACCAGATCGTGATGCTCTACCGAGAGATTTTCGGCAACGATCCCGCCTGGCAGGAAGGGGCCTACTGCGCGGCGGAGGGCTGGAAGGCACGGGTGTCGCTGGCGGAGTATGAGCGGCGGGCTGCCGGCGGTTCAGCGTGCTGCCCGCGGTGTGGGGCAACCCTTTTGCCCTGTCACTCCGACGAGAAGCTCTTATGCCGGATGCGGGAACTGGCGGCCTCCCCTGAAGGCTACGGCCTGGTTCTACTCGACCGGGAGCATCGGCCGCGCGGTTTCTCTTGGGGCCTGACAGGCACGCTGGCCCAATCAACCGAGGCCCTGGTGAGAACACGTTACGGCGGAAGAGAGGCAGAAGGCCGCCGCGACGTCGAACGTCTTATGAAAGTGGTCGGCGAGCGAGGGACCACCGCCACGGATCGAATCCTGTACGGGGAAGAGATTGCCATTGGCAAGAGTAGTCGAAGTTTTGAGGCAACCATGTTGCTGGCCGAAGCCATCTTCAGCCAGGGGATCCGGCGCAACGTTGGACGCATGTGGTTCTGGACCTCCCCGCGCTCCGGTATTTACCCGTTCGCGCGGTGCGTGGGCTTTCAGCCGGTAATGGAAGTCGCGGATGGCGTGGAGTATCTCGCGCTCGACGACCTGGCCTTCGCCGCGCGAATGCTGCGCGAGATGCCTCCCGCACGGTTTGCAATCTATTGCGCCCGAGCGCTGCGCGCCCTGGGGATTCGCCCAAACCATAACCATTCACCGGGACCGTCCGCTTCGGCCGCCCAAACTGAGGAATGAAGAGTCGCTGGGTAGGTACGCGCCATGCAAACAGCACCCAAAATGATCGACTACTTGTCCCATTGCGCCGGCCCCTATGGTCAGCATTGCGCCGGCTGGTTCGGCCCGGCCCACCATCCGTATCTGGCCGCCCCGGTCTTGGCGATCGGGGTCAGCCGGGTGTCTGCTGCCGTGGGCGGCGTCTCGACGGCGGATGAGATCCGCAGCTTCGACGCTGCGGAGGTTGCCGAGGCCTACCTCGGTCAGACGAACGCCATCGCGGTGTCATCGTTTTGCGGGCCGCACGGCTTGATTTGGGGCCTCGACTTAGTGCCCGCGGCTGGCCTTAACCGCCAACACCCGCTGGCGCCGCCGCTTATGCCGTCGGCAGGGCAGCGGTCAGGGGGACAGTCCCATTGTTGTGGCGTCCTGCCACAGAAATCGGGACAGTCCCCTTCGTCCCTCTCGGTCTCATCGGACGCGCGGCAGGTTGCGGTTCTTGATCTCGATCCGCTGCTTCAGGCATCGCGGTCGTTGTTTGGAACGGTCGATGGCCGCCGCTTTCCCTTGTGGCCAGGCAGCCATGTGCCGACCGCCTTGCGCACGTTTTGCGACAAGGGACCCGCGCACCTCTTCTCGGCAATCGCCATCGGAGTTCCCGCGGACCGGCGAAGAGACGCGAGATGTTTCGTCGAGGACGTCGGAACGCTGCCTTCCGACGGAAACGACGATCAGCGGCGGGCTGCCGCTTTGCAGCGGCTTGTAAGCACGGTCCTGCGCGTGGCCGAGCAACAGCGAATCGTGCTTGAGTCGGTCTACTGCGGTGTACGTGATCGCGTATTGGCCCGCGGCGAGTTCGGTTGCGCCCTGGCCGCCATCCCGTATTTCCTGCTGGCGAAGCACGCGGTGCCGGGCGCAGATCCCGCCTCGTTGGCCGATTGCTCGCTCCTGGATTGGACGGATCGGGTGAAGGCGCATTTCGTTGATCCGATGTAAGGGCAGCCGCGAACTGGGGCACTTGCGATAGGACTTAACAACACAAGAGGAACCCACCCATGTTCATTCGTTGCATGTTCTACGTCTTGGCAGTCTTCTCCGGCCTTGTCGGCGGGGTGGGCGACGGCCTGTTGAACCGTTGGGCAAAGAACGGGGGAACGCTCTGGTGGATCGTCGGAGGATACCTCTGCTGGAACATTGCCCTGACCGTGTTCTTCGCCATGCTCAAGAGCGGCTACTACCTGTCGCACTCGGCCGCGGTGTTTGACGCGGTCAACGGTTGCGTGATCCTTGGACTGGGCTGGTTCGCATTTCGGGAGCAGTTGTCGCCGCTGGGTTGGCTGGGTATCTCCATCATCTTCATCGGTCTGGTGCTCACCGAAATAGGCCATTGAGACTCGCGCAGCTTGCGCAGGAGACGCCAACCATGCTCCCGACCTTCCCGCAATTCAAGAAGCTCGAACTGGCCGACAGAAGCGATGTCGAGCAGTTCACTTTGGGCCGTCCGCCGTCTTCGGATTTCAATTTTGCCGGGCTGTGGTGCTGGGACACCGACGAACAAGTCCGCATCGCGGAGCTTGATGACCACCTGGTGATGCGTTCGGTCGACTATCAGACCGGCGAGCCGTTCTACACCTTCACCGGGCCCGACGGCGAGGGATCGTGTGGGGTGGCTGCGATCCTGCTGGATCATGCTGCACGAGAAGGTCTACCGCCGCAGCTACGGCTCATTCCCGAGCACCTGGCCGGCAGCCTCCGAGCCGACGGCTTGGAGGTGGCAGAAGACCCGGACAATCATGACTACATCCTCAGCGTCGAGAGGCTGGAGCGGCAGCCGGGCACAGCTCACAGCAGCCCCATGACTAAGGTTCGCCGGTTTCTTCGCGAACGCCCCACCGCGCGAGTCGCGGCACTGGATTTTACAAGCCCCTGCATGCGTCAGGAAATGGCGCAGGTTGCAGAACTCTGGGCCCGGAACAAAGGAGAGACGAATCCCAAGGAAGAGATCGCCTTGGCGCGGCTCGTGGGCCGTTCGCAAGAATTTCGCCTTGCCGGTACAGGGGTGTGGGTGGAGGGCCGCCTCGCCGCCTTTGACATCGCGGAAATCCTACCGGACGGATACGCCATGGCGCATTTCATCAAGTATGACAGGACAATCCGCGGTTTGAGCAAATATCTCAACCACATGTCGGCTCGCGCAATGAGAGAACACGGTTGCCAGTGGTTCAACTTCGAACAAGACCTCGGCATCCCCGGCCTGCGGATGCACAAACGCGGTCTGCAACCGGTCGCCTATTTGAAGAAATACATTGTCACAAAATCCCAAGGGGGACAGTCCCCATTGGCAACAAGGGGACAGGCACATTTTTCGCCCTCGACGGGCGAAAAATGAGCCAGTCCCCGTCCAGATACCCAGTCGGAGAGCGAGCAACATGGATAAGCCAGAAACCTTCAGCACGCTGATGTTCGTGGATGAGTGCCTTCTGGACGGCAAGCGAAGCCGGGCATTTGAGGCGGCCATCCGCAACAAGGTGAAGCCGGGAGACGTGGTTATGGACGCCGGCACGGGCTCGGGCATCTTGGCCCTCTTCGCCGCCCGCACCGGGGCCAAGCGAGTCTATGCAGTCGAGGTCGACCCGGCGGTAGCCATGTTGGCCAAACGCAGTTTCGAGGCCAATCCCGAAGGCAAACGCGTACTGCTGGTCTACTCCGACCTGAAGCGTCTGGAACTCGACGAGCCGGTGGATGTGCTCATCATGGAACTCCTGGACACCGGACTAATCGGTGAAGAGCAGGTACCGGCGCTCAATGCCCTACGGAGCCACGGCGTCATTTCAGAGAAGACCAAGCTCATCCCCGAGCGGGCCAGTTGTGCTCTGCAACTCGTCGAGTACGACTTCGCCTTCTACGGGTTCTCCATGCCCATGATCGTGCAGGCCAGAAATCGCGGAGTAGGCTCACGCATCAAGAAACGGCTTTCACGAACCATCGCCTACCGCCAGGTTGATTTTCGCAGCCATGTCGACACCCGGGTCGAGGAAGAGGTTCGCATTGCGGTCCAAAGGCCGGGCACCTGCAACGCCCTATTACTGCGTACGCAAATCCGCTTGGACAAAGGCATCTCCTTGTGGGAGACCAGCGACATGAACATGCCGGTCGTCGTGCCCATTACGCCGCTGGAAGTCTCGCGAGGTGACGAGGTTCGTATCCAGATTCGCTACGACATGGGAAAGGGATTTGAGAGCCTGACAGTAGCCA
>JAJYGU010000098.1 GCA_021784975.1 Planctomycetota bacterium | reverse complement strand
CTTGAGGCTTGCTTGGGAACGCAGGAAAAAGTTGTCGTCGGATGGATTCAAACGATCAGCATAGCGTCGCCGTAGCTGAAGAAGCGGTACTCTTGCCGGACCGCCTCCTCATAGGCCCGCCGCATGAGCGTATCACCTCCAAAAGTCCTTACCAGGACCAGCAAGGTGGTTCGTGGAAGATGGAAATTCGTCAACAGCACGTCGACGGCGCGAAACTGATAGGGCGGGCGGATAAACAAATTCGTGTAGCCGGTAAACGGCCTTAACTCGCCGTCGGCCGCGGCGGTTTCCAGGACCCGGACCGAGGTGGTTCCCACCGCCACCACCCGTCCTCCCCGTCGCCGACATTCATGGATCGCCTCCACGGCCGCCTGGCCGATCGTGCCCCATTCCGAGTGCATCCGGTGCTCAGTCAAAGTGGGCGTCTTGATCGGGCGAAACGTGCCTGGGCCGACGTGAAGCGTCAGCCGGCAGAGCGAAACGCCCTTATCTTCCAGACGCCCGAGAAGCGTAGGTGTAAAGTGCAAACCGGCCGTCGGCGCGGCCACTGCCCCCGGCACTTGGGCGTAGACCGTCTGGTAGTTTTCACGGTCCGACGGAACCATTCGCCCCTTGCGGATATACGGCGGAAGTGGAATCCGTCCCACCCGATCCAGCAGACCAAACGCGTCCTCGCGGGAAAGCGGCCGGGCAACCCAGGTGCCGTCACTCTGCTTGATACCCAGTTGGAGTTGCGTGTCCTCCTGGCCAACGGCATTTACCAGGGTAATGGTGTCACCCGGCCTCAGCCGGCCGCGGGAGCGGCACAAAATCCGCCAAAAACCGTCCGGGCTGGCCTCCAGAAAGAGTCCTTCCCATCGCCCCCCCGTGTGGGTACGATGCCCTATTAGTCCGGCTGGTACGACCCGCGTGTCGTTGATCACCAAGCAGTCGCCACTCCGCAAGACCTCGGGCAAGTCACGTATATGCTTATGTTCCAATGAGTTATGGGCCCGATTCACGACCAGCAGCCTGGCATCGCTACGGCACGCCGCCGGCGATTGGGCGATCAGGTTCTGGGGAAGTTCGTAGTCGTATTCGGCGAGTTCCTGCATGACGTTGCCCCAAACCGGGTCGCACGCGTGCCGCTGGCTCTGCCAGGGTTTCCACCGCCAAAGCTCGAAACAGGAACTGGCAGAGCTACTGGCACACAACGTGTTTCAACAGTCGCGCCCCCCGCAAGTCGAGCTTTACGCGCCCGTGACAAATGAGTATAAGCCCACCTGCGTCTGCTGGGAAAGGGCCGGCGCGGCCCGTCCGTGCCAGGTTATCGGCCAGTCGTACCGGCAAATTGGCCGCCGCCATCCGAAGAAGGCATGCAGTTCGAATCGTGGGGTGTGTGGGCGAATCGGCGAGATCCTTCCTCCAAGGTTGCGCCCGACAGGTCGACAAAAGACCACCTTGTAAACGGCTCCGCCACTCGGTATCCTTGGGGTATTGTGGTAGAAAATGGGGATTTGTGGTGATCCATGCTCCTGACCGGTGCCTTCAGCCGCTCGTTGGACGAAAAACTGCGGGTGGCCATTCCCAAGCGTCTTCGCGACGGCTTGGATGGCGGCCGGCCGGGGGGCCTATACATTGCGCCCGGCACCGACCAATCGTTGGCCTTGTACTGCGAGGAGACTTTTACGCGGCTGGCCGATCGGCTATCCCAGACCTCGCCCACGCGACAGGACGTCCGCGCCTTCACGCGGTTGTTCTACGCGCGGGCGCAACGAGTGGAACTGGATGCTCAAGGCCGGGTGCGGATCCCTCCGGAGCTGGCGGAGTTGGCGCGGCTGGGAAGAGAGGTGGTTTTGCTAGGCGTGCAGGATCGGGTGGAGATTTGGGCGGCTCAACAGTGGGCCTCCTATCTGGCCGATCGGCAGGAGCACTATGACGAGATTGCCGAGACCGCCCTGCAGGGATAGGGCAGTAATCATTAGGAGACATTCGAGGTTCGTTGATTGGGAAAGTTCGCCAAGCGTGAGAATGGCGCTGCCGATTGTGGGCCACCGAATCGGCATCGCAAGTCGCCCTGCGAGGGTGAATCGCATTCTCGCGAATGAGGAAACAGGAGGTTTTCCCATTGCGGATGGCGGTGAAACCGGTTGCCTTCTTCGCCGGCTCGCCGCGAGCACTCACCTCGTCCAGGCGCACGGACGCGCCTGAGGTGGGACGCTTTGGGATGCGTTGGGACGCTGTTCTTCCATGACGGAGCCACCCTCGGTCCACGTGCCGGTGTTGTTGGACCAGGTGGTCGCCTGGTTGGCCCCACGTCCAGGGCAGATCCTCGTCGATGGGACGTTGGGCGGAGGCGGCCATGCTCGGGCGCTGGCGGCCGCCGTAGGTAGACAGGGGCTAGTGCTGGGTATCGACCGCGATCCCGAGGCAATCAGCGCCGCCAAGCAGCGTCTTATCGATCTTCGTGTGCGACCGATCCAAGCCAACTTTTGCGATTTGCCCGAAGTCTTGAAACAACTCGATATTGCCGTCGTCGACGGCGTGTTGCTCGACTTGGGATTATCCAGTGATCAATTGGCCGACCCGAAGCGGGGATTCAGTTTTGACTCGCCGGGGCCGCTGGACCTGCGTTTTAATCCCCTGGCGGGCGAGCCGGCCCGGCGGCTGGTCAACCGACTGAGCGTGGAACACTTGCAGCAGTTATTCTCCAGTTACGGCGAGGAACATTACGCCCGGCGCATTGCGGCGGCGATCGTGCGGCAGCGGCGGCGGCGCCCGATCGAAACCTCGGCGGAACTGGCCGCGTTGCTCCGTCGCTCGGTGCCGCGTGTCCCTGGCGGCGGGCGGATCGATCCAGCCACCCGGGTCTTCCAGGCCTTGCGGATCGCCGTCAACGACGAGCTGAAGTCGCTGGAGATTGCCCTGCGGCGAATTCCGGCTTGTTTGCGGCCCGGCGGGCGGTTGGCGATCCTCAGTTTCCACTCGCTGGAAGACCGGCGGGTGAAGGAGGCGTTCCGCGCCGATGAGCGGCTGCGAGTGCTTACCCGCAAGCCTATCCGCCCCGACGAGCCAGAAGTCGCCGGCAACCCGCGTTCGCGGAGCGCCAAACTGCGGGTGGCCGAACGGCGCTAGGGACTGCCGGCGAAAACCAACGACTCACGCGCAGGAACCACATGGTTCCGCAAGGAGGCCGACCATGAGCGACGATGCGAAACGGGAACCCGCCGCGCAGGAGGCCATCGTGGCCTCGCCCTCGCGACTGGGACGCGAGGTCAAGATCGGGGTGACCCTCATCCTGGCCCTATTGGTTCTGCTGGCGGTGGCCATCGTGCGGCGTCTGACCGCCACCAATCGGGATGGGCTGACGGTGGCCGCAGCCGGCGACCAAGTGCAAGCGGAAAAAGAGAACCCGGCGGCGGAGCCGTCGTCCTGCGACGCCGGCAACCCATCCCTCGGAACTCCGAACCGCCGCAAGGGCTCCGCTTCGAGCCGGGCCACCATCGTGCCGCCCAAGGCGGCGGTGGCCAAGCCGCCCAAGGCCGGCGAAGGCGACTTGGATCCCTGGAAGCTTCCCGACGAAAGATCCGAGGGTACCCGTCGCGGCAACCAGTCGCCCATGAGACCGCTCCCCAGCAATGGCTCAGCCCTCTTGCCGCCGCCGATTATGCCTGAACTGTCCTCCGCCACTGCGTCATCGCCACCTGAGGCGGCGACCTCGGCCATCCATCCGGCTCTTCCACCCACCGCCTCGCCAACCACCGAGCCGGTGATGCCCGGCAGCGCCACCGCCCGGCACGGACAAGCGGCGGCAAGTGAGCTGACGGCCGGGCCGGCTGTCACTGCCATGAAAAGTCATGCGCCGGCTTGGCGGTCTGGCGGCCCGCCACCGCCGTGGCCGGCGGCTCCAACCAGCTCGGCGCCCCAGCCGTCCGGTGCCGTTCGAACCTACACGGTAGCGCAAGGCGACAGCCTGTTCAGCATCGCGCGCCGCCAGTTGGGCAAGGCGTCGCGCTGGGCGGAGATCTACGATCTGAATCGCGACGCGCTCGGCCAGAATTTCAGCGATCTTCCGCCGGGTACGCGTCTGGTGCTGCCCCGCGACGAGCCACCCGAAATGCAGGCCCGGCAGCCCGACAGTGGACTCCGCCGCTAGGGTGCCAATCCGGACGCCGAGGTTATACGAGATTCTGTGTCGAGCAATGTGGCACGGCCATCTTGGCCGTGTTTCTTCACGGGCTGAAAGCCCGTGCCACAAGATCCCGTACCCTCTCAAGCACTTGACTTTTCCGAGGCATTGGCGGAGGATAACGGGAGTTCTTCGGGACCATCGGCAATGGTGAGCGTCCCGGCCAATCGGCGTCGGTCGAAGTTGCCATTCGCGCCGTTCGGCTCGCGCCGCCTGAGGCGTCTGATGGCGACTTCCGTCATGCCAGCCAGGATCTTGCCGAACATCGCCGTAGTCTCGTCCGCGCTGCTGACCATCGTGGTCTGCATCGTGGCGGGGCAGATCTACGCATCCCGCAAGCTGGGGGTGACGGTCAGGTTCAGTCCTCGGCTGATCGCTAGCATCTTCGTGCAGGATCAGCAGGCCAAGCCAGTCGCCGCCACCATTCGGCACGACCCCTTCACCAGCGCGACGGTCCTGTTCTTCGGCGACAGCCATTTGGCCTTTTTCTGCAATTCTCAACCGATCACCACGCATCCGATTCTCCTCTGGAAGCCGATTTGCGCGATGCCCACACCCGCGGAAGTTGCCGACAAGGCACGCGACGCCAGCATCGTCGTTTTGCATCTCGGTACCGGCGATCTGGTCCACGGCAAATCGGATGCCGTTATCATCGAGGGCTACAAAGCGGTCCTCGACGGTCTTCGTCGGAAGCGGGTAATCGTTCTGCTGCCGGTGCCGATCAACGAGGCACGCTTTCCCCAGGCAGGCATAGTGGCCAATTTGCTGACCAATCGCCGGCTGAGTCAGTTGCGGAAAGAGATCGATCGGCTTTGCGCCGGTTATCCCAATGTTAGCACGGTCAACCTCGCTCCTCGGATCGTGGATGCGGAAGGCGAGGTGCCGCCGTATTGGTTAGTGGACGGCATGCACTTCGCGCCGGAGATCTACGCCATCTGGTGGCAGATGATTCGCGAGAAACTGGCCGGAGAGGGTGACGCGGTCCGCCGGGAGGCCACAAGCGGCTCGCCAACCTTGCGATCCCGCCGCGATGCTCCGCCGGGGTTGCCCTCCGCAACAGGCCGGGGCCGCGCGAAGAGCGCCATGGCGTCAGGTAGCGGGTCAGTTTGAAAGAGCCCGCCGCCCCTTGACGCCACTCTACCTGGCCAGTTAAACTAACGTGTTTGGGCAAAGGTGGAAAACCCAAGGCAGATCCCAGCAGAAAGTGGCGCCATGCCTGCGACTTGCGTGATCGGACTACAGTGGGGCGACGAGGCCAAAGGCAAGGTCGTGGACCTGTTGACCGAACAGCACGACATCGTCGTCCGCTACCAGGGCGGGGCCAATGCCGGGCATACGGTGGTTCGCGACGGTCAGACCTTCAAGCTTTCGCTGGTCCCCAGCGGCATCTTTCGACCGGAGGTGCAGTGCGTAGTGGCCGGCGGGGTGGTGCTCAATCCCGCCAGCTTGTTGGGCGAGATCGACAATCTCAACGCCCGCGGCGTGAAGGTGGCCGGCAACTTGATGATCAGCGACCGAGCCCATGTGATCTTCCCGTGGCACGTCGAGGAAGACCGTATTCTGGATCAGCAGTGCACCAGCGGTGAGGCCTTGGGTACCACCATGCGCGGCATCGGACCCTGCTACCGCGACAAGGTCGGCCGGGCGCTAGCCATACGCTTGGGCGACCTATACCGGCCGGATTTTCGCTCGCGGATTGAGCAAGTGGTGAAAGCAAAAGGCCATCTGTTTGATCGGCTGGGCAGTCCGGCCGGGAAGCTCGACGCGGGGGAGATCTATCAACAATATCACGGTTATGCGGAACGGTTGCGGCCGCACGTGGCCGATACCACCGCCTATTTGCTGGACGCCGTTGAGTCCGATAAGAAGGTGCTGTTTGAAGGCGCCCAAGGGGCGTTGTTGGATATCGACCACGGGACGTTCCCGTTTGTCACCAGCAGCAACAGCTCGGGGGTGGGCGTGTCGGCCGGTTCGGGCGTCCCGGGCCGGTATATTACCAAGGTGGTCGGCATCGTCAAGGCTTACACCACGCGGGTTGGCGGGGGCCCTTTCCCCACCGAGCAGACCAACGAGATCGGCCAACACATCCGCGACCGCGGCAACGAATACGGCACGGTCACCAAGCGGCCGCGGCGCTGCGGCTGGTTCGACGCGGTGGCCGCCCGCTACACAGCCCGGCTCAGTGGCGTGGATGTCTTGGCAGTGATGTTGCTGGACGTGTTGAGCGAACTCGGCGAGTTGCAGATCTGCACGGCCTACCAATGGGACGGCCGGCGCACGACCCAGTTCCCCAGCCACGTTGACGATTTGCGGCGGGTAACGCCGGTGTACGAGAGCCTGCCCGGCTGGCAAACGCCCATCAGCCATGTCCGCCGCCTGGAGGACCTGCCGGAAAACGCCCGCGGTTATCTGCGGCGTCTGAGCCAGCTCCTCGGCCGCCCGGTGGAAGTGGTTTCCGTCGGTCCGGACCACCAGCAAACGATATTGGCGAACGCGTAACGGCGCGCGAAAGGAGTCGAAGAACTTGGGGAACACTAAGCTTCGCTAACGGGCGCTGACGGCCGCAATCGAAGAATAGCCAAGATCAGTCCTGCTGGTCTTCAAGCCCCACCGGCCCAATCCCTAATCCTTGATCCCTTTTCTCTCATCCCTGGTCCCTCATCTCTCATCCCCAATCTCGCGCCATGCCCGCTGCTCCCCAGACTGCCGCTAATCGCCTGAGCGACGTGCCGAGCAGCAAGATGCCGCGGCATATCGCCATCATCACGGACGGCAACGGCCGCTGGGCCGGGCAGCGCGGCCTGCCGAGAGTCGAAGGCCATCGTCGCGGGGCCACCAGCGTCCGCCGCACGATCGAGGAATGCGGCCGGCTGGGGATCGAGCAGCTTACGCTCTACTGCCTCTCGACCGAGAATTGGAAGCGGCCGGCCGAAGAGCTCGATTTCCTCATGCACCTGTTGCAGAGCTACCTGGTGGAAGAGCGGCCGCAGATCATGGACAACAACGTGCAAATCCGCTGGATTGGCCGTCGCCAGGGCATGCCTGCACAAGCCCTGCAAGCCCTGGATGAAACCGTCCGCCTCAGTGCGGGCAACACCGGTTTGCGGGTGTGCATGGCGATCAATTACGGCGGCCGGGCGGAAGTTGTCGACGCCGCGCGCGGGATCGCACGGGAGGTGCGCGACGGCAAGATCGACATCGCCGACATCGACGAGTCGGTGGTGGATGCGCATCTCTACACGGCCGGCATGCCCGAACCCGACCTGCTGATCCGCACCGCCGGCGAAATGCGGATCAGCAACTTCTTGCTCTGGCAAATCAGCTACGCAGAGCTGTGGGTCACCGAAGTCTACTGGCCGGACTTCGACGAGGCCCAACTCCACGCGGCCATCCGCAGCTTCGCCGCCCGCGACCGCCGCTTCGGCGGGCTGACGTAAGCTGGCTGTGCCCGGCCGCCGGGCGGCCTATCCAGCCGCGGCGACCCTCCTTTGCCAACCTCGTAAGCGCTCACAGGCGGGAACAAGCGTGCCATCCTGGCGGGCACCGACGCAACGCGTTGGTCGGCGAAGGATCTACGTTGCCTCTCCTGCAGGGCAGATTCTTCGCGACGCTCAGAATGACAGTGACCCCTTTAACGGTTATATCAACTTCTTGCCTTCTCGATTACGCGCCCTAAAATTGAGACGCGGTAATACCCTTGGAGTGCAGTAATCCATCGCCGCTTTTCGGCGTTCTCCCAATCTCTGCGCGATGCGCCGCTAACCTGGAAATCGCTATGAAAATGCCCTTTGAAAAGATTGGAACGCGGCCTTGGTTGAGACTTCCTCAGGGCCGGGCCGTCGGCTGGGCTGCCTGGCGTCACAATGGCTGGGCGGGGAGAACACTGACACTGATGCTCGGCATCGGAGTGGTAGTGACCTCGATCAGCTACGGCCAAGAAGCCAGTGAGGCGGCGGCGCGCCGCCACCTGGCGGCGACCGTGCCTGCCTTAACTGCCGCCCTGGGCGACCCAAACTCTGCGGTGCGCGCGGAGGCCGCCATGGCCTTGCGCGAAATGAAGCCCCAGGCAAAGGCCGCCCTGCCGGCGTTGGCCGCCTTGCTGGCCGACGGGGACGGATACGTCCGCGGCACCGCCGCCCGCAGCTTGGAGCGGATGGGGGCCGACGCGGCCCCATGCATCGTGCCGCTGTTGTGGAATCCGCACGCCGAGGTCCGCGAGCTGGCCGCGGTGACCTTGCGAGCGCTCGGCCAGGACGGCAAGGCCGCCATCCCCGCGCTGACCGAGAGGCTTCGCGACCCGTGCCCCGACGTACGCGAGGCGGCCGCCAAAGCGCTCCGCAGAATGCTGCCGGAAGCGAAGATCGCCATTGCGGCCCTGGCCGAATTGCTCCGCGATCGGGACGGATACGTCCGTAGCACGGCCGCCGAGACCTTGGAAAGGATGGGGCCGGAGGCGGCCCCGAGCGTGGCGATGGTGTTGCGAGACCCGAATCCCCAGGTCCGGGACTTAGCCGCCTACACCTTGCAGCAAATCGGCGCAGCCATGTGGACCAGTGGTCAGGCTGTCAGCCGCTAGGTCGCCGCGCCACAATAACTTGAATATGTTTTGGAGCGTGGGCGTCCCGCCCGCTACAGAAAAAGCGGGCGAGACGCCCGCGCTTCACTGGAAAAATTCAGCGACTTATTTTGACGCGACGCCTAAGCTGTGACGGCCTAGGCCAGGAGGCGCGGGAATGTCCGGCTCTCATTCAGACGCTCTGGTGCTCTTCGGCGTAACCGGCGATCTGGCCCACCGGATGATCTTCCCGGCGCTCTACGCGATGGCGAAGCACGGGGCGTTGAAGGTCCCGGTGATCGGCGTGGCCGCGCCAAAATGGACGCTGGGGCAACTCCGCGATCGCGTGAAGGACGGCATCAAGCAGTCGGGCCGGATCGACAATCAACGGGCCTTGCACCACCTGCTCTCCCTGCTGAGTTATGTCAGCGGCGACTACAACGACCGCAGCATCTTCAGCGAGCTTAAGGCGGCCTTGGGCGACGCGCAGCGGCCGACCCACTATCTGGCCATTCCGCCCGCACTGTTCTCGAACGTCATTACGGCTCTGGGAGCCGCCGGGCTGGCCGATGGCGGGCGGGTCATCGTGGAGAAGCCCTTCGGGCGGGACCTGGCCTCGGCGCAAGAACTCAACCGGGTGGCTAGTTGGGTGTTCCCGGAAGACTCGATCTTTCGCATCGACCACTTTCTCGGAAAAGAGGCGATCATGAACATCCTCTATTTCCGCTTCGCCAATTCGTTCCTGGAGCCGATCTGGAACCGCAACTATGTGGCCAGCGTGCAGATCACCCTTTCGGAGACGTTCGGCGTGCAGAACCGCGGGGCGTTCTACGAGACCGCCGGCTGCCTGCGCGACGTGATCCAGAACCACCTCTTCCAGGTCGTGGCCTTGCTGGCCATGGAGCCGCCGGCCTACCGCGGTTTCGGGGCCGTCCATACCGAGAAGACCAAAGTCTTCCAGGCTATGCGCCCGCTGGAGCCCGACGACCTGGTCCGCGGCCAGTACGTCGGCTACCACAGGGAGAAGAGCGTGGCCAAGGACTCCGACGTCGAGACGTTTTGCGCCTTGCGGCTGTTCATCGACTCTTGGCGTTGGAGGGGGGTGCCCTGGTATCTGCGTTCCGGCAAGTGCCTGCCGGAGACGGCCCACGAGGTGCTGGTGGAACTGAAGCCGCCGCCGCAGCAGCTTTTCGCCGACTCGACCCCAACCGATGGCCGGGCCAACTATTTGCGGTTCCACCTCGCCCCCAGTTCCGCGGTGGCCTTGGCCGCCCGCGTCAAGCGACCCGGCAAGGAGTTCGTCGGCGACCAGCGCGAGCTGTACTTGATCGAGGAGCAACTGGCGGAGCAGTCGCCTTACGAGCGGCTGTTGGCCGACGCCATGGCCGGCGACGGGGCCTTGTTTACCCGCGAGGAGACGGTGGAGGCCGCTTGGGCAGTGGTCGAGCCGGTGCTCCACACGCATCGCCCGGCCCGCCCCTACCGGCGCGGCACCTGGGGACCGAAAGAGGCCGACGCCCTGATTGCCCCCCACGGCGTCTGGCACAACCCGAAGCCCAAGGAGGCTCCCGAATGACCGAGCCTGCCGGGGTGGTCTTCCTGCTCGACGTCGACAACACCCTGTTGGACAACGATCGGGTCATCGCCGACCTGAACCGGCATCTCACCCGAACGCTCGGCCTTGACAGCCAGCGGCGTTACTGGAAGATCTTCGAGCAGCGCCGGAGCGAGCTCGGCTACGCCGACTACCTCGGCGCCTTGCAGCGTTACCGCGACGAAGAACCGAGCAATACCAACTTCCTGGAGGTCTCCTTCTATTTGATGGAATACTCGTTCGCCAATCGCCTGTACCCCGGCTCCCTGGACGTGATCGAACACCTCGCCGCCCAAGGGCCGACGGTCATCCTCTCCGACGGCGATGTCATCTTTCAACCCCGCAAGGTCGAGCGCTCCGGGCTGTACGACGCCGTCGAGGGCCGGGCATTGATCTACATCCACAAGGAACAGGAATTGGACGACGTGGAGAAGCGGTATCCGGCCCGGCACTACGTGCTGGTGGACGACAAGCTGCGGATCTTGACGGCAGTGAAGAAGGTCTGGGGGCCGCGGGTGACGACCATCTTCCCTCGTCAGGGACACTACGCCCATGATCCGCAGGTGCTTGCCAGCTACCCGCCGGCCGACATTTCCATCGAGCGGATCGGCGACCTGCTTGGCTATGAAGCGGCGGCACTGGCGTCGTGTGGCTCGCGGGACGGGAGAAGCGGATGATGGAACCGGCCCGGCCGCGGATCCTGACGATCAACGGCGGCTCGTCGAGCATCAAGTTCGCCCTGTTTGGGCTGAGGGGGACAGTCCGCGCAGGCGGCGACACCCTCCGCCGCGTCCTGGCCGGCTGCATCGAGCGAATCGGCTTGCCCGAGGCCGCCATGCAAGTGAACGGCATGGAGCCAGCCGACAACTTCTCGCAGCCGATCCGGGCCCCGGACCACACGGTGGCGGTGGGCGTGTTGGCGGATTGGATCGAACAGCGCATCGGCCGCGAGGCGCTCACCGCGATCGGGCACCGCGTCGTGCACGGCGGGCCGAAATACAGCGCGCCCGCGCGAATCACCGCGGAAATGGTGGACGAGCTCCGCCGCCTCAGTCCCTTCGATCCCGAGCACCTGCCCGAAGAGATTCTGCTGACCGAGGCCTTCCATCGCCGCTTTCCCGACTTGCCCCAGGTGGCGTGTTTCGACACCGCTTTCCACCACGACCTCCCGCGAGTAGCCCGGTTGCTGCCGATCCCCCGCCGCTACGAAGCCGAAGGGGTGCGGCGCTACGGATTTCACGGGCTATCGTACGCATTTCTCATGAAAGAACTGGCCCGCCTGGCCGGACCCGGGGCCGCCCGAGGCCGAGTCATCCTGGCTCATCTGGGCAATGGCGCGAGCCTGGCGGCCGTCCGTGACGGGAAACCGGTAGATACCAGCATGGGACTGACGCCGGCCGCCGGCGTGCCGATGAGCACCCGCTCCGGCGACCTTGATCCCGGATTGATTTGGTATCTCGCCCGCACCGCCGGCCTGGACGCCAAACGGTTCAACGAAATGGTCAATTTCCAGTCCGGGCTTCTGGGGATTTCGGAAATCAGCTCCGACATGCGGGACCTGCTCGACCGGGAAGCCCAGGACCAACGGGCCGCCGATGCGGTGGCCGTCTTCTGTTACCACCTCAAGAAATGGATCGGGGCCTTCGCGGCGGCCTTGGGCGGGCTGGATACCCTGGTTTTCTCCGGCGGAATCGGCGAGAATGCGCCCGTCATTCGCGCCCGGATCTGCCAGGGGCTCGAATTCCTTGGCATCGAACTGGATGAAAAGCGGAACGCAGCCGGCGAGGGCCTGATTTCCGCGGCGGCCGGCCGGGTGGCGGTCCGCGTCATTCGCACCGATGAAGAATGGATGATCGCCAGAATGGTTTGCGAGGCGCTTAGCCTTGGCTCACGAAAGGAGGACTGAACCATGAATCCCAATCCGCTTTCCCCGGAAATGCTGCGGAAGATGGACGCCTACTGGCGGGCCGCCAACTACCTGTCGGTCGGCCAGATCTATCTCTACGACAATCCGCTCTTGAAGCGGCCGCTCGCCCTGTCGGACGTTAAACACATGCTGCTGGGCCACTGGGGAACCACTCCCGGGCAGAACTTCATCTACGCCCATCTCAACCGGATCATCAAGAAATACGACCTTAATATGATTTACGTCTCCGGCCCCGGACACGGCGGGCCGGCCATCGTGGGCAACACCTACCTCGAGGGCACCTACAGCGAAATCTACCCCGAAATTAGCCAGGATGAGGCCGGGCTGCGAAAACTCTTTGTGCAGTTCTCGTTCCCCGGAGGAATTCCCAGCCACGTCTCGGCCGAATGTCCCGGCTCGATCCACGAAGGAGGCGAACTGGGCTATTCGCTCAGCCATTCCTTCGGGGCCGTGCTCGACAATCCGGACCTGATCGTGGCCTGCGTGGTCGGCGACGGTGAGGCGGAAACCGGACCGCTGGCCACCGCCTGGCATTCCAACAAGTTCCTCAACCCGGCCAGCGATGGGGCGGTGCTGCCGATCCTGCACCTCAACGGCTACAAGATCGCCAACCCGACGTTATTGGCCCGCATCGGGCACGAGGAATTGGAACAACTGCTCCGCGGTTACGGCTGGACGCCTTTTTTCGTCGAGGGGCACGAGCCTGAGGCCATGCACCAGGCCATGGCCGCCACCCTCGATACGGTCGTCGAGCAGATCCAGAAGATCCAGCAGGACGCCCGCAGTGGCGGCGTGGTTGCCCGGCCACGGTGGCCGATGATCGTCCTCATTTCCCCCAAGGGCTGGACGGGGCCGAAGATCGTTGACGGCGTGCAGGTGGAAGGCACGTTCCATGCGCACCAGGTGCCGCTTTCTGACCCGGCCACCCATCCCGAACACCTCAAGCAGTTGGAAGATTGGCTGCGGAGCTACCGGCCGGAGGAGCTTTTCGACAAACAGGGTCGGCTGAAAGCGGAACTGGCCGAGCTGGCCCCCAGGGGCGACCGGAGAATGGGCGCCAATCCGCACGCCAACGGCGGTGCCATGCTTAGCGACCTGCGGATGCCGGACTTCCGCGACTATGCGGTCGACGTGCCGAAGCCCGGCGTCGGCGGCATCGGCGACACCCGCGTGCTGGCTCGCTTCCTCCGCGACGTCACCAAGCTCAACAGCGACCAGCAGAACTTCCGCGTCTTCGGCCCCGACGAGACGATCTCCAACGGTTTGGAGGCCCTGTTTGAAGTCACCAACCGCCAATGGGAGGCGGCCACGCTGCCCAGCGACGAACGCCTGGCCCCTACCGGCCGGGTGGCCGAAATGCTCAGCGAGCACCAGTGTGAAGGCTGGCTCGAAGGCTATCTCTTGACCGGCCGGCACGGGCTGTTCAACTGCTATGAGGCCTTCATCCACATCGTCGATTCGATGTTCAACCAGCACGCTAAATGGCTGAAGGTTACCGCGGAGTTGCCGTGGCGGAGGAAGATCGCCTCACTCAATTACCTCTTGAGCTCGCACGTCTGGCGTCAGGACCACAACGGTTTTACGCATCAGGACCCCGGCTTTATCGACCACGTGGTCAACAAGAAGGCCGAGATCGTGCGGGTTTATCTGCCGCCGGACGCCAACTGCCTGCTGTCGGTGATGGACCACTGCCTGCGCAGCCGCCACTACGTCAACGTCGTGATCGCCGGCAAGCACCCGGCGCCGCAGTGGCTGACCATGGAGGCCGCCGCCAGGCACTGCGCCGAGGGAATCGGCATCTGGCAATGGGCAAGC
>JAJYGU010000156.1 GCA_021784975.1 Planctomycetota bacterium | reverse complement strand
AGATACAGCGCTACTGTCTCCACCTAAACTCTAGGTCATGGCGGGCAAGGGGGCAAATCGAGAGCCTGGCTTGACTTCGCCGGGCCGCCGATCTAGGCTCATGGCAGCAGGTAGGTTAGGCACGCCGGACCTGCCGATTCGCTGCCCGCAAGACCCAAGACCGAGCGGTGCCACCGCCGAGGGGCACCAGAATGAACCTCTGCCGCACCCATCTCTATATAGTGCCGTGTCTTGTCGCCTGGCTCGGCCTCGGGCCGCAGCCCGCCGTCGCAGCCCAGGCATCAATTGACCTCTGGGGCCTCGCCAAGGCCAAGGAGAATATCCATCGCTTTTCCACGCTTTTCACCTCCCATCAGGTCCGCGACTACCTGTCCAACGATGGCGGCATCGAGGCGGCCATCCAGTGGTGCCGCCGGACGGGCATCACCAAGGTCTATCTCGAGAGCTACCGCGACGGCTACCAGGCCAAGCGCGAGACCCTGCTGCACGCCAAGCGGCGCTTCAGGGCGGCCGGCTTCGAGGTCTCCGGCTGCGTGACCACCACCGGCATTGGCAAGCGATCCACGGGCTGGAAGGTCAGCTCGTGTTACACCGACAAGGTCACCCAAGAGCGGCTGCAGGCAATCTTCGCGTACGCCGCCGGGCTGTTTGACGAGACCATGATCGACGATTTCTGGTTCACCGACTGCACCTGCCCGGAGTGCGACGTCGCCCGGAAGGCCAGGACGGTGACCGTCGGCGACCGCTGCTACCCGGTGGCCGGCGATCAGTGGGAAGACTACCGCTGCGAGTTGATGGTGCGGTTGTCGCAGAACTGCTTGCTGGCGGCCGCCAAGCGTGTCAACCCCAAGGCACGGCTGATCATCAAGTATCCGCAGTGGTACGACGGTTTCCAGCGGCGGGGCTACGACCTGCGGCGGGAAACGGCCGACTTCGACCGCATCTGGGTCGGCACCGAGGCGCGCAACTACACCGATAAGCACTGGGGCGGCACGCCGCAGTACGAAGGCTATTTCATCATGCGGTGGCTGGGCGGCATCGGCGGCCCCAAATGCGGCGGCGGCTGGTATGATCCCTACGGCACCACCGAGCACACCTACCTGGAGCAGGCCCGGCAGACGATCTTGGGCGGCGCAGGCGAGTCAATGCTTTTCTGCTACGGCTCGCTCTTGCAGAACACCGGGCCGAAGAACATCGAGACGCTGCGGCGGAACATTCCCGAACTGCTTGCGGTGGCCGACGAGGTGGCTCGCCGCCGGGCGGTGGGCGTGGCGGCCTACAAGCCGATCGGCAGCCACCCTGAGAACGAGCCCCACGTATTCGACTTCCTCGGCATGCTGGGAGTGCCGCTGGCGCCATGCCATGAGTTTCCCACTGACGCCCCGGCGGCCTTCTTTTCCATCCACGCATTGAAGGATGCCAATCTTCCCGCCCGGCTGGCCAAGTTCATCGCTACGGGCAGACCGATCTTGCTGACCGATGGACTCAAGACTCGGCTGGCCGGCAAGGTAGACCTGACCGCCGCCAATGTCCACCTGCTGGCCGTCAGCGGCCAACCGAAGCGGCTCTTGGATCTGCCTCAAAAAGAACTGGACAACCTCCGCGCCCCCTTGCTGCGGGCCCTGGGCCACAGCCTGCGCGCCCCGAACCGTGTGGCCTTCTACCCGTTCGCCGACGGAAGCTGGCTGCTCGAGAATTTCAACGATGCGGCGGTCAACTTGATTCTGGACGGCCGACCCCGGCGGGTACCGCCCCGAGGTTGGACCATGAAATGGCATCCCACAGCCGTTGCCCGATAAGGGTTGCACGACACCCTACAATTTAGCATCGGCAAGGTTGCCGCTTAACCACTCGACCGTAGGAGGTTACCATGGAGCGCATCCATCTTATGTGTGGTCGCAAGGGCGCCAGGCCCACGCTGGTCGTGGCCATGGAGCGGCGACGCCCGTGCTTGCGGTCTCACTGCGCTCGCTTAGCAAGCATGGCGCCCATCGTATGGATCGCGCTGGGTGGCCTGGCGTCCCAACTTTTCGCCCATGAGCCACGCGGCATGACCGAGCTCGTCCAAGGCAACAACCGTTTCGGCTTCGATCTTTACGGCAAGCTGCGCGGGCAGCCGGGGAACTTGTTCTTTTCCCCGTACAGCATCTCCGCGGCCATGGCGATGACCTACGGCGGGGCCCGCGGCGAGACCGAATCGCAAATCGCCAAGGTGATGCACTTCGGCCAGGACCAGGCCAGATTGCACGCCGCCTTCGCCGCCCTCCAGGCAGACTTGAAGACGGAAGGCAGCAAGGCGGATTACCAGTTGAGCATCGCCAATCGGCTGTGGGGCCAGGCGGGGTTTCCGTTCTTGGAAAGCTATGTCAAGCTGACCGAGCGCGACTACGGGGCCGCCCTGAAAACTATGGACTTTCGCGAGGCCGCCGAGGCGTCGCGAAAGGCGATCAACCTCTGGATCGAGGAGCAAACCCGCCGGAAGATCAAAGACCTGCTGCCGCCCGGATCGGTGGACGCACGGACCCGGCTGGTCCTGACCGACGCCATTTATTTTCTGGGCAACTGGGCCAGCCAGTTCCAGAAGGAGGCCACGCGCGATGCCCCGTTCTTTCTGGCCGATGGAAGCGAAACCAAGGTTCCTATGATGCAGCAGAAAGGTTACTTCCGTTTTGCCGCCGCCGACGGGCTGCAACTGCTGGAAATGCCCTACCGCGGCGGGCGGCTGGCAATGGTGGTGCTGTTGCCCCGCGAGCGGGGACTGTCCCGATTTTTGGGGCAGGACGCCACAAAAATGGGACTGTCCCCCTCTGCGCGTAGCGAACAATCGCTATCGGCCGACAAGCTCGCCGGCTGGTTGGGCCATTTGCAGTCGCGCCAGGTGATCGTCTTTCTGCCCCGGTTCAAGCTGACCTCGGAGTTCACCTTGAACCACACCCTGGAGTCGCTGGGCATGACCTTGCCTTTTTCGGTCCACGCGGATTTCTCGGGCATGGACGGCCGTCGCGATCTCTACCTCTCGGCCGCCTTCCACAAGGCCTTCGTGGACGTGAACGAGTCGGGCACGGAAGCGGCGGCCGCCACCGGGATGGTGATGCGGGCCCTGGCCGCCCGCCCCGGCCCGCCGCCGATCGTGTTTCGGGCCGATCACCCGTTCCTGTTTCTGATCCGCGACAACCAGACGGGCAGCATCCTGTTCTTGGGCCGCATGGCAGATCCCAGGCCGTAGCGCGCTTGCGCGTACGGCCCGTGGCAAGACAAGTCCCCTCTCCGGGCACCGACCGAAGGCTGGTCGGGAGATGGCTAGGTGAGGGCGGTTGGACTTTCAGTGGAAATAAGCGAAGACGAATGTTCCCCAAGACGGTCGACCGATTCTGACGCCGCTCCCGAGCAGGCGTCAGTACATGCTGGCGTCGATGGCTTGTCCGTCCGCGCGGTTGCCGAGATCGAACCACACGGGGATCGCAATGCCATAGCTGATCTGGTGGACCGAGCCGTCGCAGAAGGCCATATTCAAGATGCCCGCGTGGGCGCTTCCGAAGATGTATGTGCCGATCCCACTGGACTGAGTAGACGCTCGGTCTTGGTGAGGCAAGAACGTTGGATCGATCACGCCTGCACTAGGAGCGACAAAGCGGCAATTCTCGATATTATAGCCACAATAATCGCAATACCGATCGCCCTTTTCAAGACCATCGGTGTAGTGGTCCGATGCGACGTATTTCTCGCCACATAGCAAAGTGTTGCTGGTTCCATCCTGGACCTGAGCCGCCCTGACGGTGCTCCCGATGACAAAAATCCCTCCTTGGCCGGCGTCTGTCTGCGACAACTGTCCGCGCATCGCCTCCATTTCGGACGGGGTTGCGGCCGAAATCGCGGCGTAAGGGCCCGCCTTCAACATGCTGAGCACGAAGGAGTTGACGGGGTCGGAACTGTAATCACAGCCACAAAACCCGTTGCCCGCATAGTCCGAACGTGCGGCACTGGTCAGGCCGTGTGCAAGGCAGTCGGCGAGGGTGGTCGCGCTGGCGTCATAGGTGATGAGGATCTGCGCTCCATAGGTGTGTTCGATATCCAGAATTACGGGGTCGATCTCCGGCACGACTGAATTTTGCGGGTACAATTGGGCCGGACGCCGGCTGGGGCAGTACATGACGTTCAACGGCGTCTGGGCCGTGCTCAGCGCAGCGGCTTGCAATGGGGCGCCCGTCTGTCCCGCCTGCTCCTTGTACAACGACGTCTGTTCAATATAGGGCAGAATGTTGTACAGCCACCCGCCGGGTTGCTGCATCCCGACGCCCGCATCCGGATGCCCCATCGCCAAAGGAAGCCAGCCGCCGGTCGGGAACGCCTTGACCGCCGATTCGTGATTCAGGCAACCCAAAGCGAGTTGCTTGAGGTTGTTGACGCACTGCGTCCGCCGGGCAGCCTCGCGGGCCGCTTGCACCGCCGGCAACAACAGCGAGATCAGAATGCTGATGATGGCAATGACCACCAAGAGCTCGACCAACGTAAAACCGTGGACCCATTTGGAAGATCGCATGGCGCCGGACTCCTTCACCAAGGGCAACAGGCGATAGAATACGCGAACCCTCAGAAGCAGCCGTTCTCAGATCTCCGATACGGCGAGCCGTCGCGCCGCAATTGGTTCCACCAAGAGCGCGTGCAGTATAGCAAATCGGGGGGCATTGGGGCAATCCCCCTGCAGAAGGGGCGCGGCGCGAAGGGTGCGAACCGTGTGAGAAGAGCGCGAACCATCGGCGAGTTGTCCTAGCTCCGCCTTTGCCTTACCGAGCGCAGGCGTTGCCGTTCTGCCTCGATCGCCCGCATGATCTTATCGACGGTGCGCGGGCGAGCGGTGTGCTTTCCGGTTTCGATTCTCGACAAGGTTTCCTGCCGGACACCCGCCAGGTCGGCTAGCCGTTGCTGGCTCAGCCCCACTCCCCTGCGATCCCGAATGAGGTCCCGGGCCAAAGATATCCGGGCGTACTGGAGGGCCGGGAATCGACCGTGCCTGTCGGGTTTAGGCAGCGCGGGCAACTTTTCGTCGGCCGTCGCCACTGCCTCACCCGCCGTACGACACAGCCGCTCATACTCGTTTTCCGGCAACAAGACGAATCGCCTGCCCTCGACCTCGATCTTCTGCAATCCGATCATGGCTTCATCCGTTTCCAAGGTCACGCGGTCCATGACAATATTATGACATTGTCCGCCGGCAAGTCAAGCTTGCGTACTTTACGCCAAGTGGTGATTTCGGTCCGAGATACGAAGCCACAAATTGAACACCGATGAAACACGGCCAAGATCGCGCTTGTTCCGTCGGCTGGCTACAGCCATGACAGGGCCCCCGCATTTCATCTGTGGCTACGCAACCATTCGCGCACAACCAGTTACGGTGCAACTGCCGTGGGAGATACTCAAATTAATCCCCAAGCACCGATTCCTGATCCCTCCCTCCCAGCCCGCGGCTCACCAGTCGTACGACGCGATGAAGGCCCACCAGGTCTCGTGCTCTTCGAGAAAGGCGCCGAAGGGCGAGCGGCCGTCGTAGTACTCCACTCCCAGCCGGCCGGCCGAGTCGCGGCCGCGGCCGACCCGCCACTGCCAGCCCGCCTGGAGCGTCACGTTGGGCACGTAGTCCTGTTCGTCGCGGAGGTCCATATCGAAGGCCGCATAGGGCCCGCTCTGGTGCGGGGAGTGCCGCGGCGGTGTCCATTCCACGCCCCAGTCGTAACGCCATACGTCATTAGGCAGATCGGCGTTGTTGGAGAACGAGCAACCCATCTGGCCGTACACCCGGACCTGCTCGCCGAAGCGGCGGGCAACGCCGCCCACGATCTCGTCCCGCATGAACTTTCGCGGCGGCGTGACCAGGCCGGAGTACAGGCCCTCGTTGATCAGGTTCTCGACCGTGCCGTCGCTGATGTGCGTGCTGGTGTGCTCGTAGCCGAGTTTGAACTGCCAGTCGTGGGTGGCGAAGGTCAGCGGGCAGCCCACCCGATAGTCCATGCAGGTCAGATCGCCGCCTGCCTCAAAGCGAGTGAAGACCGCGGCGAAGACGTCGATCTCGAAACCCTCGTCCTTGTGGGCCGCCGGACCGAGGCGGGCCAGCCCAAAGTCGGCGCCGATGGCGGTGTCGATGGTTCCCTGGCCGTGCAGGTTGGTGAACTTCGCGTAGCACCGCGGCTCGCGCTGATTGGCGATGGGAGGCTCCCAGAGGACGCCAAAGGGCAACAGCTCCAGCACGATGCCGTCGCTGGGAACAGGGGCGGGAGCAATCGGCCACGCCGGTTGAGGTAGGGACGGCTGAGGGAGTGCGGGTGAGAGCGCCGTCTGCGGAGGCGCCGGTTCGGCAGACAGCACCTCGGGCAACCGCGCGGCTATGGCGGGTTGGGGTGCAGCAAGGTCGGCCGGTGGCGAGATGGCAGGCGGTTGGCCCCGGCACAGCGGCGCTGCGGCGAACGCCATCAGGAAGACGATCACCGTACGCGTCGCGCTCCGCCTGACGCCTTCCTCACGCGGAGCGTGAGGAGTACGAATCACCGGCCGCCGCCAATGGCCGGAGGACGGCGTCATGTTGTTGCTCAGTCGTGCAGCCACAGTTGATCCAATCGGATACCGCGTTCCTCTTCGGCTCTCGGCTTTCGGCTTTCGGCCTTCCCCCCTCCGCCTTCCGCCTTCCTCCTTCCGGTTCACCACTCGTAAATCATAATCGCCCCCCACGACGACTCCCGCTGGTCGTAGAACTGGCCAAAGGGGGAGTAGCCGTCATAGTATTCCACCCCGATCCGCGCCGACGACCGCCGGTTCTGGTTGCTTTTCCACTGCCAGCCGGTCTGGAGAGTGATATTGGGGCAGAAGTCTTGCTCGCCACAGAGGTCCATGTCGAAGGCGGCAAACGGGCCGCCCCACCGCGGCACGGGGGGCGAGTATTCCAGGCCCCAGTCGTAGCGGATGGGTGTCTTTCCCACCAGCGTGTCGCTGTAGGAAAACGAGTAACCGCATTGCCCATAGAGCCGCACCGCCTCGCCGAAGAACCGCGCCAGCCCGACTACGGCTTCATCGCGGTCTGCCCGCACCGCTACGTCGCTGCCGGTGTGCAGACCGTAGTTATAGTCCAAGAGCATGTATTCGTCGCCCAGGTGGCAACTGGTGTGTTCGTAGCTGATTTTCATCTGCCAATCGCCTACCGCGATCATCAGCGGCAGGCCGGCTCGGTAGTCGATGGCGGTCAACGGCAGGGCCTCGCGGTCGTCGCCGGGGATCGGATGGCCTTCGCCGAGGAAGCGGGTGAACGCCGCCGCGAACACGCCCAGTTCCACGCCTTCCAGCGGATGGTCGGCCGGCCCCACCCGCGCCAGTCCGAACACGGCCCCGATGGCCGTGTCGATCACGGGCCGATCGTTCAAGCTGGTGAGTTTTGCGTAGCAGCGCGGCTCCCGCGGGTTGGCCATCGGCACTCTCCACAATTGGGTTTGCGGAAGCGCCTCGAACACCAGCGAGCCATCGCCAATCGGGGTCGGGAACGGGCTGCCGGAGTTATCATCGGCGGGAGGCGCCGGTTGGCCGGGATTCTGCCCGGCCACGGCGGTATTAGGAGGGATTATAGAGTCGTCGCCCAGCGCAAGCCCTGGGCCGCGCAGAACCAGCCACCCCACCACCGCGAGGATTGTGGCGCGCAACGACACCGCTATTTCCTATGATCTGGGTGCGGGAAAGTCGCCCTTGGCACCCTTGAAGCAAAGGCACGCAGACCAAGCCGGCCGGTGCGTACGGGTCGCCCTCACTTCGGGCGGAGCAGACTTCTTGGTGGGCTGCGGATTTCGAGCCCCGCAGAGCTCACCCCCCTGATACATTTGTTAGAATCGTCATAATCAGAACCGCTTCTTGACCCATTATCACCCTGAGAGGGGCAGCGATGGGCGATCTTCCCATTTCACTTCCCGACGCCACTTGGCGGCAGAAATTCCGCCGCCGGCTGCGGGCCTGGTACCATCGGCACGCCCGCGACCTCCCTTGGCGGCGGACACGCGATCCGTACGCGATCTGGCTGAGCGAAGTCATGCTTCAGCAGACGCAAGTGGCTACGGTGAAGCCGTACTACGAGCGGTTCTTAGCGGCGCTTCCCACCATTGAGGCCCTTGCCCAAACCGACGAGCAGGAAGTGCTGCGATTGTGGGAAGGGCTGGGCTACTATCGCCGCGCCCGGCAGTTGCACCAAGCGGCCCGCATCATCCTGGCCGACCACGGCGGCCGTTTTCCCCGTGATCCGAAGACAGCCCGGCTTTTACCGGGCATTGGACGCTATACGGCCGGAGCCGTCCTTTCAATCGCCTTTGATGCCTGCGAGCCGATTCTCGAAGCCAATACGATACGGCTGTTGAGCCGATTGCTGGCCTACACCGGCAACCCGGCCTCAACCGTCGGGCAAAAGGTGCTCTGGGCCATGGCCAAGGCGGTGCTGCCGCGCGGCCAGGTGGGGAAGTTCAATCAGGCGCTCATGGAATTGGGCAGCGAGGTGTGTCAACTCCGGCAGCCGCGGTGCCGGCAGTGTCCGGTGAGTGACCTCTGCGCGGCGAATCTGCGAGGACTGCAACCGCAGATCCCCGCCGTCACCAGAAAAACGCGGCCGGAAGCGGTCCGCGAGGCGGCGGTGATCGTGGAGCGTCGCGGCCGCGTGCTCGTGTTGCGCTGGCCGGAAGGGCGTCGCTGGGCCGGCTTGTGGGATTTTCCGCGATTTCCCATCCACGCCCAGCAGCCCGCCGCCCTCCGGGGCGAGTTGGCCGAGGAGGTCCGGCGTTTGACCGGCGCGGTGGTTGCGCCCGGCCAGCGTTTTGCCACGCTTTCGCACCGCGTCACCCGCTTTCGCATCACGCTGGACTGTCATCGGGCCGAGTATCTGTCTCAGGCAGACGGCCAAGCGGGGGCGGAGGCGATGGAGACACGCTGGCTGCGGCCGGTTGAACTAGCCAATTACCCCTTGAGCAGTACCGGCCGCTGGCTGGCCCGCCGATTACTGAACTGCTGACATCCGCGACACCCTTTTTTGAGTTCAATCAGATCGTTAGAATCAATAGTCGAGGGGGCGTCCAAGATGCAGGCAGTCGAAATGAAGAACGTATTGGCGGTCATTCTTGCCGGCGGTAAAGGGGCGCGGCTGGAACCACTGACCCGCGACCGTGCCAAGCCGGCCGTCCCGTTTGGCGGGGCGTATCGGATTATCGACTTCACTCTCTCGAATTGCCTCAACAGCGGGGTCCACAAGAACCTAGTGCTCACCCAGTACAAGGCGATGAGCCTGGACCGGCACATCAACCTGAGCTGGCAGTCCTACCTATGCCGCGAACTGGGCGAGTTCATCGACGTGGTTCCGCCGCAGCAGCGGATTGACGAGCACTGGTACCAAGGGACCGCCGACGCCGTGTACCAGAACATCTATACCCTCGAGAAGGAGCGGCCCAAGTATATCGTGGTGCTGGCCGGCGACCACATCTACAAAATGAACTACGCCAGCCTGGTGGGACAGCACCTTGAGAGCAACGCCGACATGACCGTCAGCACCTTGCCCGTCACCGTGCAAGCCGCCGCCGGGCAGTTTGGCGTGGTCGAAGTGGATGCCGATAACCGGGTGGTGGGCTTCGAGGAGAAGCCGCAATGCCCCAAGCCATTCCCCGGCGATCCGCAGCGGGCCTTGGCCTCGATGGGCATTTACGTCTTCACCGCCCGGTTTCTCTTCGAGCAGCTCTGTCTGGACGCCACCCGGCACGGTAGCCGTCATGACTTCGGGCACGACCTGATCCCGGCGGTCCTCGAGACTCACCGCGTGTTCGCCTACCCGTTCATGGATGAGAATCGCAAGAAAGAGGCCTACTGGCGGGACGTGGGAACGCTGGACGCCTATTACGAGGCCAACATGGACCTCGTCTCGGTCGATCCCCAGTTGAATCTCTACGACTGCGAATGGCCGGTCCGCACCTATCAGCCGAACCTGCCGCCGCCGAAGTTCGTCTTCGCCGAGCAGGGTCAAGGGGCACGCCGCGGCGAAGCGCACGATAGCCTGATTTGCCAGGGGTGCATCGTCTCCGGCGGGCAGGTGGTCCACTCGATCGTGGGCTCGGATTCACGCATCAACAGTTACTCACACGTAGAAGACTCGGTCCTCTTCGAAGGGGTCAACGTCGGCCGCTACGCCAAGATCCGCCGGGCGATCATCGACAAGGGCGTACACATCCCCGCCGGCATCGAAATCGGCTACGATCACGACCTGGACCGCAGCCGCGGCTTCACCGTCAGCGACCAGGGGGTAACGGTCATCGCCAAGACCCACGGAGTCGAGCCGTTCCTGGAGAAGGCCAAGTCGTAGCGCGGGGCGTGGACCGTGGGACGTTTAGCGGCCGACGGTACGTCGCCGCATGGCGCGGCTGACAGCAGGTCGTCCACGCGCGCAAAAAAAAGGCCCCCGGAAAGGCTGTGTCCCAGGGGGGCTAAGGACACCGTACTTTTCCGGGAGCGATTGGACGCTCCGCAACCTTATCGGCGGCGAATGTTTCGCCCGCCGCAAGGTCGCGCGCACCACGGTTTTTTCGGAAGCCTGTCGCTTACATCCATGCGAGCGACGCAGGCTTCGCGGTCCGCAGGAGACCCGTCGTCGCGGGTGTCCCAGGTGCAGACCCGTCCACGTGGATCGGCACGACGTTCCCCACAGAATCGTCGTCAAGAGCCAGCCGTGCTGTGCTCTTGAGGCGGCGAGAATAGGGCATTTCGCCTCGTGGGTCAAGGCCGATTTCTGGGATTTTGGCAGATGATTCCCAGTTCGCGCATTTGCTTCGAGTCGACCGCCCCGGGGGCGCCGGTCATCAGGTCGGTGGCCCGCTGGGTTTTGGGGAAGGCGATGCAGTCGCGGATGCTGTCCAACCCGGCGAACAGCATGACCATGCGGTCGATGCCCAGGGCGATCCCGCCGTGGGGCGGGGCCCCATATTGCAGGGCGTCGAGGAGAAAGCCGAAACGCTCTTGGGCGGTGGCGGCGTCGATGCCCAACAGTCCGAACACTTCCTGCTGGAGCTCCTGCTGGTGGATACGGATGGTGCCGCCGCCGGCCTCGGAGCCGTTGATCACCAGGTCGTAGGCTTGGGCCCGGCACTTGCCGGGTTCGCTCCGCAGTAGCTCGCGGTCCTGCGGCCGCGGGGCGGTAAACGGATGGTGCATGGCCGTCCAGCCGTGCTGGTCGGGATCGTAAGCGAACATGGGGAACTCGACCACCCAGGAGAAATTCATCACCGCCGGATCGTACAGCCGCAGCTCCGCGCCGAACCGTTTCCGCAACGCGTACAGGGCCTTGCAGGTGACTTCGAAACGGTCGGCCACCAGCAGCAGCAGGTCGCCCGGGGCGGCGTCCATCCGGGCGGCGATCTTGGCCAACAGGTCGGCGGAAAAATTCTTGGCGATGGGGGAGGCCAGCCTGCCGTCGGCTTCGACTTTGAACCAGGCCAGCCCCTTTGCGCCAAAACCTTCAACGATGTATTGGGTCAGCTCGTCGATGCCCTTGCGGGAATAGCGATCGGCGGCCCCCTTGGCGTTGACGCCGCGGACCCGCCCGCCTTCGGCCACGGTGCCCCGGAACACGCGGAACTCGGCCTGGGCGGCCAGATCGGTGACGTCGATCAGCTCCATGCCGAAACGCAGATCGGGGGCATCGTGGCCGAATCGCTCCATGGCCTCGTCGTAGGTCATTCGCGGCAACGGCACGGGCACTTCCAGGCCCAGGATCTGCCGGGCCAATCCGGCCACCAGGCCGTCGATAATGCCGATGATGTCGTCGGCAGTGATGAACGACATTTCCAGGTCGAGCTGGGTGAACTCCGGCTGCCGGTCGGCCCGCAGGTCTTCGTCGCGGAAGCAGCGGGCTACCTGGAGGTAGCGGTCGTAGCCGGCGACCATGAGGATCTGCTTATAGAGCTGGGGTGATTGCGGCAGGGCGTAGAAGGTGCCCGGTTGTACGCGGCTGGGCACCAGGTAGTCGCGGGCCCCCTCAGGGGTGCTGCGGCCGAGCATGGGGGTCTCGACCTCCAGAAAGCCCAAGGCGTCGAAGTAGTCGCGCATGAGCTTGATCATGCGGTGTCGCAGGATGAACGTGCGTTGCATCTCCGGCCGCCGCAAATCGACGTAGCGATATTTCAAGCGGAGGTCTTCGCCCGGCAACTCCTTGCCCGTCGGTTGGAACGGCGGGTTGAGGCTTTTGTTGAGAATCTCCAACCGCTCCGCCCGGACTTCGATCTCACCGGTGCCGAGTTTGGCGTTGACCGTCCCTTCGGGTCGGGGGGCGACCTTGCCGTGGACTCGGACCACGAACTCCGACCGCAACGATTTGGCGGCCTGCAGGGTCTCGGGGCCGCTCTCCGGGGCGAACACCACTTGGGTCTTGCCGTAGCGGTCGCGGAGATCGACGAACAGCACTCCGCTGTGGTCGCGGTACGTATCGACCCAGCCGCAAAGGGCGACCCGCTGGCCGACATGGCTCAAACGCAGTTCGCCACAGGTATGAGAACGTAACAAGTTGTGACCTCCGGGCAGAGTCTTCGATGACGACCCCCCATTCTAGTCGGCCGCGCGGGCGGCGCGAAGAGCGGCGGGCCAGGCGCGAAGGTCCGGCAAAAGTCGCACGATCAAGCGCACCGTCCTGCTCGGCGTGGTTTCCGACGTCCGCCGGTTTCGCGGGCTGAAGCCCGGCCGAGCGGCCTCTCGATATTAAGAGAGGAGTCGGATTGCCGGCTCTTCCGGGTTGCGGTGCAGACATCCCCTGATGCGTCGCTTAACCCGGAGCCAACGGCGACGGAGATTCCGCCGTCGCCGTTGGCTCCGGGTTAAACGAGCCGCACCTGGAACCAGAGGAGCCCGATTGCCATTGGGCGGAGGACCATCGCATGATGGACATTACCCGGAACCAGTTTTTCTTTGCGGGCCTGGTGTGTTTGTTGATGGGGTTTCAGTTTCGGCTCATCGACACGGTCGAGTTGACGCCGGAGTTCACCCAGTTCCTGGCCGAACGGGTCGGTCATCCGTTGGCCTCGGTGAGCGCCGCCACCCAGACCCTCATGCAATCCGACCAGCCGCCGATCACCAAGATCCTTCGTCCACCCGAGTTTCTCGGCTGGGCCCTGATCTCGATGGGCTGCGTGCTGGTGCTGCACAGTTGGTCGATGAAAAAGCCGGGCTCGTGAGGCGTCGGCGGGTCGGGAGAGCCCTTGACCACCCAGTGGGGCGGAATTATCATTCAAGGGGCTTGGAACAGGAAAAGGGGTCGGAACGGTTCTTCTGATAAAAGGCATTGCGCGGCGCGAGTCCCCCCGGAAAGACGGTTCTGACCCTTGTTTGGTGCGTGCGGAATGCAGGCTCGACACCGTCGGAGTGAAGCTGCTGTCGTCGAGCAGTCGGGCCAGCGGCGGCCCCATGGTCGAAGGATCTCTCAACATGAGCGAATACCGGCGCGTGGATCTGAACCAGGTGGGCGAGGTCACGGTGGTCCGCCTCCGCGACTATAAGATTGTCGAAGAGGTCGCCATCCAAGAGTTCGGGCAGGAATTATTCCACCTGGTCGAGGTCGAGAACCGCGGCAAGCTGCTGGTGAACTTTTCGACCGTCGAGTTCCTGTCGAGCGCCGCCCTGGGCAAGCTGATCACCTTGGACAAAAAGGTCAAGGCGCACGGCGGATTGCTGAAGCTGTCCAATATCCGGCCGGAGATTTACAAAGTCTTCGAGATTACCAAGCTGAATCGCCTGTTTGACATCAAGAAGGACGAGGCCGAGGCGCTGCTGGCCTTTTGACCGGCTATGCTTGAAGAAACCTGCATCTGGGGGTGCGACCGGACGATTCCCAGCGATACTGAGGCCGGTCGGAAGATTCTCGAAGAGGTGCTGGCCCATCTGGCTTTGCAGCAGTGGCCTACCGGCGAAGTCTTTGCCGTCCATTTGGCGGCCGACGAGGCCCTGGTCAACGCCGTCGTTCACGGCAACAAGCTGGACCCGGCCAAACGCGTGCGGTTTCGCTGCCGCATTTCCGCCCAGAAAATCCGCATCGAGATTCAGGACGAGATC
>JAJYGU010000073.1 GCA_021784975.1 Planctomycetota bacterium | reverse complement strand
AGAACAAGTTGGGGACTGTCCCAATTTTCGTCCGACGAAAATGGGACTGTCCCCTTGGCGAAAGTGGAAATTGTTGCTGGACGGCCGCTAAGTCGTTGTTACACCTTCACCCCCCCCGCAAGGATTTTCTTCCCTCGCTGATCGGCCCCTGCCGTGCTAAAATAAAGCATCCGTCCAGAGGCGTCTGTCGGGAGACCGAGCCATGGACAGCATGGGAACTTGGGACCTGGTTCTGCTGGTGGTCGTGGGCTATCTGGCCGTCCACCTGTTGGTGCGGCTGACCCTGGCGCATCGCGATCGCGCCACCCGGCATCTTCGCCGGCAGGCAGCTGGTCCGGAGAGCAAGGACCGTTCCAGCAAGCCGTAACCGCTCGCGGGGGACAAGGGGACAGGCACATTTTTTTCGGCCTTCTGGCGTTCACAAACGGGATGGCGAAGTGGGCCGAAAAAAATGAGCCAGTCCCCGGCCTACCGGCGGCATAATCGATGGCCAAGCGATTCTACATCCAGACCGTCGGCTGTCAGATGAACACCCTCGACAGCGAACTGGTCGCCGGCGATCTGCTGCGGGCCGGTTACGAACCGGCTGGCTCGATCCGCCAGGCCGACACGATCCTGTTGAACACCTGCAGCGTCCGCCAGCACGCCGAAGACAAGATCTACAGCGCCCTGGGGCGGCTCAAAGAGCTCAAAGACCGCCGGCCGGGCATGGTGATCGGCGTCATGGGCTGCATGGCCCAGAAGGACCAAGGCCAGATCCTCCAACGGGCGCCGTACGTCGACCTGGTGGTCGGGCCGGGCCAGTTGGGACAGGTGCCGGCCTTGCTGGCCCGGATCGCTGCGCGGGCTGGCCCGGTAATGCAGGTCAGCCTCGACCGAGCCGGCGGCAATCGCGCGTCGGTGGCCGCCAGTTTCGCGAAGTTCACACCCAGCCGCGTTGCCGGAGCCCGCCCGGCGCCGCACCAGGCAATGGTGCGGATCATGTTCGGCTGCGACAAGTTTTGCACCTATTGCATTGTGCCGCGGGTCCGCGGCCCGGAGCAGAGCCGGCCGGCCGAGGAGATTGTCGAGGAGGTCCGCCGCCTGGCCGATGACGGCTGCCTGGAAGTGACGCTCTTGGGCCAAACGGTCAACAGCTATCAGGATAAGGACGGGCCGGCGACCATCCGCCTTCCCGATCTGCTCTACCGGCTCCACAACATCGATGGCATCCGGCGGCTGAAGTTTGTGACCAATTATCCGAAGCACATGAGCGACGATCTCTTGGCGGCGGTCCGCGACCTGTCGAAGGTCTCGCCGTATCTGCACGTGCCCGCCCAGAGCGGCTCGAACGCCGTTTTGCGCCGGATGAAACGCGGCTACACGGTGGAGTCCTACCGCGAGATGCTGGCTCGTATTCGCGCCATGCTTCCCCAGGCGGCCGTAACCAGCGACTTCATCGTCGGCTTTTGCGGCGAGACCGAAGACGAGTTTCAGCAGACGGTGGAGCTGGTGCGGCAGTCGCGGTTCAAGAACAGCTTCATCTTCAAGTATAGCCCGCGGCCGGGCACGAAGGCGGCCGAACTCTACCAAGACGACGTGCCCGAGGCCGTCAAGCGCCGTCGCAACCATGAGCTGCTGGCGGTGCAAAACGCGATCTGCTGGGAAGACAATCAGCCGTTCGTGGGCCGGAGGGTGGAGGTTCTGGTGGAGGGGCCAAGCAAGGTGGCCAAGAAGCGTTCGGCCGGCGATGAAAGCGTGCAACTGGTCGGCCGCACCACCTGCGATAGGATCGCGGTCTTCGACGGTCCCAAAACGCTGACCGGCCGCATCCTGCCGGTGATGATCGAAAAGGCGGATGGGTTCACGTTGTTTGGGCGCGTGGCGTGAAGTCGCAGCTATGCGAAGGCGCCAATTGGCGAAGGTCGCACGATAGGGTAGAATGCTCGGCGGTTGGTGGTTACTACATTCATTTGGTCGGGGAGCGAGTCATGTCCGTTCTCAAGGGAATCGCTCATGGGCGGACCATCGAGCTGGACAACGATCTGGATTTGCCGGACGGCGCCCCGATTGTAGTTAACGTGCAGCCGATACTCCCGGCCGGTGAAAGAATTCGCTTGTCGGCGGGCACTTGGGCAGACGGCGGCGAGGCATTAGACCGTTGGCTTGCCGAAATGCAGCGCGGTCGCCAGCAGGAGCGCGCGGAGCCAACGTCGTGAGATTCCTGGTGGATACCGATATTTGCGCCGCCCACCTTCGTGCTGCGCCATTTGCCGGAGTTCCGGCGCTCCAGTTGGAAGACTGGATGGAGGCGTTGTCACGTAAGCCGAAGTCAGTGAGATAACGCCGTTTTTGAACGGTGCGATTCGGAGAACTCTCGTGACAAACCGTTGTCGCATGACACCGCTTGCGGCAAGTTCGCGGTTGCTGACGGTCCTCTGCATCGCAACCTTGGCGGTCGTGGCGGCCAAAGCAGCCGAGACTCCCGCCAAACCCGGCGCCACCAGGGCGCGGCCGAAAATCACCATCTCGAAAGAGACCACCTACCTCACCGAACCATTGCGGGCGGCTGGAACGGTCGATTACGTGGCGGCCATGAATCGGCGGTTCTCCAAAGGCGTCACCCCGGAGAACAACGCGGCCGTCTTGTTCCTGCACGCGCTGGGTCCCAAGAAGATCGATAGGAATGTTCGCAAGCCGGTCTTCAAACGTCTGGGGATGGCTGAGTTGCCTGACGAGGGAGAGTATCTCATTCCTTGCGAAGACTTTCTGCAAAGAAAGATGGGATGGCGAGTTCCCGGCGGCGACACGCCCGATGATCTTGAGAAGACGCAGCAGATGTGGAATAAGGTGTGGCGGGCCTGCCATGTGCCCTGGTCAAATGAGGAATATCCATTCTTGGCAGAGTTGCTGCAAGCAAATGTAAGACCCTTGCGGTTGATTACA